>JARRKS010000099.1:0-5348 GCA_037387865.1 Flavobacteriaceae bacterium | reverse complement strand
AAAAAAAGAGTAAGAGAGGTAGGATTATTGTAAGAATAAATACTGAAATAATTTTAGCTTGAATTATCTGTGTTGGAATATATCTTGGTGATTTGGCATAATAAAAACTAACAGCTATTAAAGGCATTAATAAAGGATGAAATATATACGATATGCTTTTTAAAAAGAATTTCATCAAATCTTTTTACGTAATCTAGCTACAGGAATATCCAACTGTTCTCTATATTTTGCAACAGTTCTTCTAGCAATAGGATAACCTTTGTCTTTTAAGATTGATGCCAAAGTCTCGTCTGTTAAAGGTTTCTTTTTGTTTTCTTCTTCAATTACGGTTTCTAGTATTTTCTTTATTTCTCTGGTTGAGACCTCTTCACCTTGATCATTGGTCATAGATTCAGAAAAGAATTCTTTTATAAGTTTAGTGCCATAAGGCGTATCTACATATTTACTGTTTGCAACTCTAGAAACTGTTGAGACGTCCATATTAATTTCATCGGCAATGTCCTTTAAAATCATTGGTTTTAAATTGCGTTCATCACCAGAAAGAAAATAATCTTTTTGATAATGCATAATGGCACTCATAGTCACAAAAAGCGTTTGTTGGCGTTGTTTAATGGCATCAATAAACCATTTCGCTGCATCTAATTTTTGTTTAATGAATAACACAGCTTCTTTTTGTGATTTAGACTTATCTTTAGAATCTTTGTACCCTTTAAGCATATTATTATATTCTCTAGATACATGAAGTTCTGGAGCATTTCTACCATTTAAGGTTAGCTCTAATTCACCATCTACTATTTTAATTGCAAAATCCGGTACAATATGTTCTACAATTCTGTTATTGCCTGAATAAGAACCACCAGGTTTTGGGTTTAGATGTTCTATTTGTTCTACAGCTCCTTTTAATTGCTCTTCATTTACATTAAACTTTTGCATTAATTTTTTATAATGCTTTTTTGTAAACTGATCAAATGCATTCTCAATAATATCTATAGCAAGTTCTACATTAGGGTTGCTAGATTTTCTATGAAGCTGAATTTTTAAACATTCCTGAAGGTTTCTTGCTCCAACACCTGCAGGATCCAAATCATGAACAATATGTAGGATTTCCTCAATTTTATCTTCAGTGGTATATACATTTTGAGTAAATGCAAGATCATCCATAATATCAGAGATTGAGCGCCGTATATATCCGCTTTCATCAACACTACCTACCAAGAATTCCGCTATATCACGTTCTTCATCATTTAATCTGAACGTGTTTAATTGATTTTTTAAATGTTGTGTAAACGAAGTGCCGGAAGCATAAGGCATGCTTTTTTCTTCATCATCAGAACTGTAATTATTGGCTTGAGTTCTGTAATCAGGTATTTCGTCATCACTTAAATATTCATCGACATTAATGTCTTCAGAATTAATTGTTTCATTATCATTAAAATCATCATCCGAATTGTCAAAATCATCATCAAACTCATTTACAGCTTCCTCTTTGCCACCTTCTAGTGCCGGATTTTCTTCAAGTTCTTGTTTAAGTCGTTGTTCAAAAGCAATGGTAGGCAACTGTATCAATTTCATTAATTGAATTTGTTGCGGAGAAAGTTTTTGAGATAACTTAAACTGTAAATGTTGTTTTAACATTAATAATAATTTGTTATACTAAAGATAATGAATAGATATTAAGTTCAACACTTAAAATTCCGCATTTTGAGGCGTTCTTGGATAAGGAATCACATCTCTTATGTTTGACATTCCTGTAACAAACATAACCAAACGTTCAAAACCTAAACCAAAACCAGAATGAACTGCAGTACCATATTTACGTAAGTCTAAATACCACCATAATTCTTTCTCGTCTATATTTAGGGCAGCCATTTTTTCCTTCAAAACATCAAGTCTTTCTTCACGTTGTGAACCTCCAACAATTTCTCCAATAGCAGGAAATAAAATATCCATTGCTCTAACGGTTTTTCCGTCTTCATTTAAACGCATATAAAACGCTTTAATTGTAGCTGGATAATCAAATAAAATTACTGGACATTTAAAATGTTTTTCAACCAAAAAGCGTTCATGCTCACTTTGCAGATCTGCTCCCCAGCCATCAATAAGATATTGAAATTTCTTTTTCTTGTTGGGTTTACTATTGCGCAAAATATCTATGGCTTCGGTATAGCTAACACGTTTAAAGTTATTGTCAACGACAAAATTTAATTTTTCAATTAAACTCATATCACTTCGTTCATTTTGAGGTTTAGTTTTTTCCTCATCAAGCAATCTTTTTTCAAGAAATTCTAAATCTTCACGATTGTGATTCATAACATATTGAATGATAGACTTCATGAAATCTTCAGCCAAATCCATGTTACCAACTAAATCCATAAATGCTACTTCTGGCTCTATCATCCAAAATTCTGCTAAATGTCTGGATGTATTTGAGTTCTCGGCTCTAAACGTTGGCCCAAAAGTATAAACTTTACCCAAAGACATAGCATAGGTTTCTGCTTCCAGCTGTCCTGAAACGGTTAGATTGGTTTCCTTACCAAAAAAATCTTTAGAATAATCTACACTACCTTCTTCGGTTAAGGGTGGATTTTTTGCATCTAAACTGCTCACACGAAACATCTCGCCAGCACCTTCGGCATCGCTGCCTGTAATAATAGGCGCATGCATGTAGTAAAAGCCATTATCATTAAAGTATTTATGAATAGCAAAAGATAATGCAGAACGCAAGCGCATTACAGCACTAAAGGTGTTTGTTCTGGTTCTTAAATGAGCGTTTTCCCTTAAAAATTCTAAAGAGTGTTTTTTTGGTTGTATAGGATAAGTTTCAGCATCAGAATCACCAAGAATTTCAACTGAACTAACTTGAATTTCAACTTTTTGACCTTTACCTTGACTCTCTACTAGTTCTCCTTTTATCTTCACTGCAGCACCAGTTGTAATACGCTTTAATATAGTTTCTTCGGTATTTTCGAAATCTATAACACATTGTATATTATTAATAGTAGAACCATCATTTAAGGCTATAAATCGATTAGCTCTAAAAGTTCGTACCCAACCATTAATTTCTATTTCATTTAGGGTTTTGTCCTGTGATAATAATTCTGCTACTGTAATAGACTTCATTTTTTAAAAATTTAAAGTGCAAAGATAAAAAAACCACTCGCTTTCAATAGATAAAACATAAATATAAAAGTAAATTTTATGCTAACTAAAAGCCAGATTAAAGCTCAATTTTATTCTGTTTCATCTTCTTCTGGAATAATATTAATTGCTGGTTCTCTTAGAACTTCTTTGTTGGCAATACTTCTCTCTAGAGATAGTAATAATGAAGGAAGCAATAATAAGTTAGATAGCATAGCAAACATTAAAGTTGCAGAAACCAGAGCACCTAAAGCTACTGTACCACCAAAGCTAGAGATGGTAAACACAGAAAAACCAAAGAACAAAACAATAGATGTATAAAACATGCTTATGCCTGTTTCACGTAAAGCGCCATAAACAGACTTCTTAATTTTCCAATGGTTGGCCTGTAATTCTTGACGATATTTTGCTAAAAAATGTATGGTGTCGTCAACCGAAATACCAAATGCAATACTAAAAACAAGAATTGTTGATGGTTTGATAGGCACGCCTAAATATCCCATTAATCCTGCTGTAACAAGCAATGGTAATAAATTTGGGATTAATGAAATAATAATCATTCTAAAAGACCTGAACATATATGCCATAAATAATGAAATAAGAAAAATGGCAAGTGATAATGAGATTGCCAGATTTTTAACTAGATATTTTGTGCCTTTTTGAAAAACTAATGCTTTGCCGGTCATTGTAACATTGTATCTTTCTGAAGGAAAAGTTTTGTTTATTTTATTTTGAAGCTGTTTCTCAATGCCTTCAATTTTATCAGTTTCAATATCTTTCATAAATGTTGTAATACGTGCATATTGACCTGTACTATCAACAAAATTCTTTAAGAGATCGACATCTGATGATGAATTTTTGGCATATGAAAGAATAAAACTATTTTCTTGTGATGTAGGTAATTGGTAATGCTTTGGATTGCCGTTGTAATATGCTTGTTTGGAATATTTAACCAAACTAACAACTGATATTGGTTTTGATAATTCAGGTATTTCAGTTATGAGGTCTTCCAGCTCATTCATACGCTTTAAGGTAGCAAGTTTCATAACACCTTTTTTACGTTTAGTATCTACCATAATTTCTAATGGCATAATACCATTAAATTCCTTTTCAAAGAAACGAATATCTTTAAAGAACTCGGTTTTTTTAGGCATGTCCTCAATCAAACTTCCAGAAATTCGTATTTGATAAATGCCGATGATACTTACCACAAGCAGAATTAATGATGTTGTGTAAATAGCAATTCTTTTTTGCCTTACCATTCTTTCCATCCAATTCACAAAACCTTCAATCCATCGTTTATTTAAATGTTCTAAATGCCTGTCTTTAGGGTAAGGTAAAAATGTGTAAATAATAGGAATAATAAGTAAACACAATATGAAGATGGCCAAAATACTTAATGATGCTACTGTACCAAATTCTTTTAATAATTTACTTTCGGTTAGTATAAATGTTGCAAAACCTGAAGCTGTTGTTACATTGGTCATTAAAGTTGCATTACCAATTTTAGTAATAACACGCTGTAATGATTTTACCTTATTACCATGTAATTTTACTTCATGCTGATATTTATTTATTAAAAAATATCAATGACGTAACTAATAGAGCGGCAACAATAAATAATCCTATTTCATCTATGATGTTTTGAGAGTTTAAGGTACGTATGTATGGCATGCCAGAAACATGAACATCTAAATCTTGTTCTATTTTAAACGCATCAATCTTTTTTTGTAAAACATTAATAATAAAATCTTTTCTGGCAGATGTATTTACAATGTCTTTATTCAAATAAATTGCAGAACGAACAGTTTTCGTATTCTTATTAAATAAAAAATTATCATAAAAGGGATATTTTTCAAATAATTCATTTTGAAGCGATTCAATTTGAGGAATTGTCGAAATAGAATCTTTTATAAAGGGTTCAAGATTAAACTTTTCGTTAACATTGTCTTTTACTAATTTTTGCAAATCTTTAATTGAAACAACTGTTTCTACTTCATCATATTTCTTAAATTCATCAGAGAGTCTGTTCCAGGCGTTAAGTTTTTCGATGGTAAAAAGAGTAGAATCTTTTACACCGATAACAATAAGGTTACCTTCTTCGCCAAAAATTTTTAAAAACTCATTATAGGAAAGATTTACTTCATGGTCGTCTGGTAACAAATTAGCTTCAGTATAGGTAAAACGCATATTTTTCCACTGCGAACTAA
>JARRKS010000098.1:0-4874 GCA_037387865.1 Flavobacteriaceae bacterium | reverse complement strand
CCTGCAATAGAGTTTTCTATAGCCATAATAACTGCATCACTATCCTTATCCATAAGGCTTTCAACAACCTTATCGAATGTAAGACACTCTATAACATTAATCTCCTTTTCAAAATATTGAACATAACGAAACACGATTTGTTATTGTAAAACGTGAAAATCACGAAATACCTGAAAGCGAAATCAACAAAGCATCATTTAAATTTTCATTGGATCACAAAAGAGGTAGTTTGGCGACAATACTAAATGTAATGAGTGACTGCAAATTGAATTTGACTAAAATACAATCGTTGCCAATTATTGATACACCTTGGAAGTATGCCTTTTTTGTCGATGTTACTTTTGCAGATTATAAAGATTGTGTTAAGGCAAAATCGATTATGAATATCATGGCTCAAGATTTTAAAATTTTGGGAGAATATAAAAATGCAAGGTTATGATAAAAGTGGCTAATAGATTGCATAGCGTTGAAGAATACTACTTTTCCAAAAAATTAAGAGAAGTAAACTTGCTTAAAGCAAGTGGTAAGCCGATAATAAATTTAGGTATTGGTAGCCCAGATATGCAGCCGCCACAAAAAGTGATTAAAGCGCTTGCTGCTGGGTTATATGATGAGAATGCTCATAAATACCAAAGTTATCAAGGCCTTCCAGAATTGAGAGAGTCTATTGCAGCATTTTATAAAGATCATTATAACGTACATGTAAGCCCTGAAACTGAAGTACTTCCGTTAATGGGAAGTAAAGAAGGTATTATGCATATTTCTATGGCTTATTTAAATAATGGCGATGAAGTTTTAATACCAAATCCAGGATATCCAACATATCTTTCTGTAACTAGATTAATGGAGGCAAAACCAATATTCTATCAACTTGATGAAGCCAATAATTGGCTACCAGATTTAAATGCTTTAGAGCAATTAGATTTAAGTAAGGTAAAATTAATGTGGATTAATTATCCACACATGCCTACAGGAGCAAATGCAACAGATAATTTATTAATAGATATTGTAACCTTTGCCAAAAAGCATAATATCCTTATAGTGAATGATAACCCATATAGTTTTGTTTTAAACGATAATCCAAAAAGTATATTAAGTGTAAGAGGTGCAAAAGAGGTTTGTTTAGAATTAAACTCATTGAGTAAAACCTTTAACATGGCGGGATGGAGAGTTGGGATGGTTCTCGGTAATCATAACCATATTGACAACATTTTAAAGGTTAAAAGCAATATGGATTCTGGTATGTTTTATGGTGTTCAAAAAGGCGCTATCGAAGCTTTAAAATGTTCACCAATGTGGTTTGCTACTTTAAATAGTGTGTACCAAAAACGTCGTGAATTGGTTTGGCAATTAGCAGATGCTTTAAATTGTACTTACAATAAAAATTCATCAGGTCTTTTTGTTTGGGCAAAATTGCCACCTTTTGTTAATGCTGAAGAGTTTATAGATGTTATTTTGAAGAACAATCACATTTTTATTACACCAGGAACCATTTTTGGCAGTAAAGGAGAAGGCTATATAAGATTTTCTTTATGTGCATCAACCGAAGATTTAGAAGAAGCAATTTCAAGAATATGATAGAGAATATATACATAATAGGTATTGGATTGATTGGAGGTAGTCTTGCAAAAGATATTAAAAAGCTTAATCCAGATGTAGTAATTCATGGTATCAGTAGAAAGGAGACAACGCTAGATAAAGCATTATCTCTTAACTTGATTGATAAAAAAGCAACATTAGATGATATTGTCAATGCAGACTTGGTCATAGTAGCTATTCCTGTTGATTCGACTGTAAAAATGTTGCCAACGCTTTTAGATAAAATTTCAGAATCAGGTTTGGTAGTTGATGCTGGCTCTACAAAAGAAGCTATTTGTAAAGCGGTTGAAAACCATCCTAAAAGAAGAAATTTTTTAGCATCACATCCTATAGCAGGAACTGAACATTCTGGACCGGAAGCTGCAATTAGTGGTTTGTTTGAAGGTAAAACAAACATTATTTGCGAGGTTGAAAAAACAGCATTCAAACTGCAAGAAAAAGCATTAAAGTTATTTGAATCTATTGGAATGCGTATTAGATATATGAACCCTGTAGCTCACGATAAACATATAGCTTATGTATCACATTTATCTCATATAAGTTCTTTTATGTTGGGTAAAACGGTTATTGAAAAGGAAAAGAATGAACGTGATATTTTTGATATGGCAGGAAGTGGGTTTGCGTCTACAGTAAGATTGGCAAAAAGTTCACCAGAAATGTGGACACCAATATTTAAACAAAACAAAGATAATGTTATCGAAACTCTTGATGAGTACATAAACAACTTAAAACAATTTAAAGTGTTGATGGAACAAGATGATTTTGAAGCTATTTATAACGAAATGAAAGACACAAATTATATAAAACAAATTTTAAACGGAATTGCTTAAGAAGTAAATTATGGAAAATACAAAAGACATGAGAAAATGGTTGGATGATATGAATTTAAGTCATCCATTAGTTATTGCTGGACCTTGTAGTGCAGAAACCGAAGAACAAGTTTTAAAAATAGCAAATGAGCTTAAAGATACAGATGCCAATTATTTTAGAGCAGGTATTTGGAAACCAAGAACAAGACCAGGAAATTTTGAAGGCGTTGGAGCACTTGGATTAAAATGGTTACAAAAAGTGAAGTCTGAAACTGGCATGAAAACTACAACAGAGGTGGCAAATGCAACCCATGTTAAATTGGCTTTAGAGCATGATATAGATATGTTATGGATTGGGGCTCGTTCTACAGTTAGTCCATTTATCATGCAAGAAATTGCCGATGCATTAGAAGGAACAGACAAACCTGTTTTAATCAAGAATCCAGTAAACCCAGATCTGTCATTATGGCTTGGCGGTATTGAGCGTATTTATAGTTCGGGAGTAAAAAATATTGGAGCAATTCACAGAGGTTTTTCAACCTATGAAAAAACAAAGTATAGAAATATCCCAGAGTGGCAAATGGCTATCGAGTTTCAAAATAGGTATCCAGATATACCTTTAATTAATGACCCATCACATATTACAGGAAAAAGAGATATGATTTTTGATGTTTCTCAAACCGCTTTAGATCTTAATTTTGATGGTTTAATGATTGAAACACATTGTGATCCGGACAACGCTTGGAGTGATGCTGCGCAGCAAGTAACACCTTCAAAGTTGGTTCAAATTATGAAAGATTTAAGAATTAGAAAAGAATCTGATCCTGAAGCAGAATATAATACCAGCCTCAATAATTTAAGAGCAAATATAGATATTATTGACAATCAGGTTATTGAATTATTAGGCAAACGTATGAAAGTTTCAGACGGTATAGGCCAATTAAAAAAGCAAAAGAATGTTGCTGTTTTACAGAGTAAACGTTGGAACGAAATTCTTGGAAAAATGGTTCTTGAAGGAGAAGAAAAAGGATTGAGTGAAGAGTTTGTACTCAAAATGTTTAAAGCAATACATCAAGAATCTATAAACCATCAAGAAAAAATTATTAATGGTTAGAAATAAAAAAGCCTCGCATTCCTGAGGTTTATCCTTATTAGCTTCTTGAGCAACAAGAATTTGAGAAGAACAAATAAAAGTAAAAACAAGAATCCTTAAAAGGTGTTTTTTTATAATATTTAATTTATTTCTAAATAAAGAAGTTACAGGAATTGTTAAATGTACTTTATTTGATTTCTATCAAACACACTATTACTTTATTTTTTAACAAAGTTTAAATTACAGTACAAAGGTGAATCCCAACAAAAACCCTTCATTAGCTATATTGTATCTAAAACTATCTTTTTGGTAGTCAGGTTGGTATAATTGATAGCCAACACTCGTAACAAACGATTTTGAAAATTTATAGGAAATCAAACCATTAATTTTATAGCTATGATTTGAGCCTATATCGAAGCCACCTATATCTGCTCTTCCTGAAAGCGCCCATTTATTCCACTCATTAAGGAATCTCACACCAATATAAGGGTCTAAAAAGTCGATGTCTGTATCTGTTATTACTTGATCATTAAATTTTAAATTGGTATTGACGTTAAAATAACGCAAGCCAATTAAGGCATCCATTGAAAATCCTCCGGTTTGTGCAAATGTATAACCTAGACCACCTTCAAACAGAATTTCTTTAAGTCTTAATTTAATCTTTTGAGTATTATTAAAAAATCCCGTTCTTTCTTTATCAACTCCTAGCTTAGCATAAAATGCATCTATCATAAATGTCAATTTGTTTTTCTTGGCTTCCGCGTGAAGCATACCTGCCATTTTTAGATTAGAGAGAACATCAGTAAAGTCAATGTCTACAGGGACGTTTTGGTTAATTACTGTAAGATCACCCTTAATATTTGACATCCATAAATAGGGGGTTACAGAAAATTTCCAAGAATCATCGGTAGTGGTTTCTGCTTCTGTGCTGTCTTGTGCTGAAAGGAATTGAATACTTCCAATATTTAAAAGCAATAGTATAATTAATAAATTAGTTTTCATTTTGTTTATTTTTTGCAAATTTAAATTATTTAAAAATAAAAGGGCATAATTGTATATTAATAAAATGTAGTGTTAACTTTTTTTAGAAATTGGCTGTTACCTTAAAAGAAGGGCCATAAAAATCCATACCGAAATTTCCTTTCCATGAATCTTTATCTACATTTGCTTTTAGAGATAAATATTTATATTCTACACAGAAACCTATATTTTTAAAGGCTTGATATTTGATTCCTGGCGTTAGGCCCCACAAATTTCCAGAATAATTATCAATGGAAATCCCAAACCAATCTACTCTTCCAGTAAATGCCCATTTCTCATCAGGTGCCCAAAAATACCAAAAGCCTATATTGGGCAATGGTAATGTAACTTGA
>JARRKS010000097.1:0-5878 GCA_037387865.1 Flavobacteriaceae bacterium | reverse complement strand
GTTTTTAGTGAAGTAAATGAGGTGGCAAAAGAAAATGGGGCAGACTTAATTGTTATGGGATCTCATGGCGTGAGTGGTCTTAAAGAAGTACTTATAGGATCTAATACAGAAAAAGTAGTGAGACATTCAAATATTCCTGTTCTAGTTGTAAAGCATAATCCAATCTTAACAGATTTTGAAAGTGTTGTTTTTGCATGCAATTTTTCTGAAGAAGCAATCAAACCATATATTAATGCCAAAAAAATGTTTGAAACCATAAATGCTAAAATGCATTTGCTTTATGTTAATGTTCCTGATGCAGGATTTAAAAGTTCTGCCGAAATGGAAAAGAAAGTCGCTGACTTTTTAAAACGTGCAGATGGCAATCTAGATGGCATGAAAAATGTAACATATGTTAACGATTATACTATTGAAGAAGGGATATTAAACTTTTCGAATGTAGTTGGAGCAGATTTAATAGCTATAGCTACACATGGCAGAACGGGTTTGGCACATTTCTTTGAAGGCAGTATTTCTGAAGATATTGCTAATCATTCTACATTGCCAGTAATGACATTTAAAATTTAGAATAATTTAAATTACTTAATATGTTGAATTAGCAGGTGTATAACTGCTATTTCTTTTTATAATGGTAAAAAAGTTGTTCCAGACTTTATTTCAATTGATAAATCTTCGAGGGTCTTTTCTTTTAAAGAAGTAATAAGCTTGGTTCTCATAGGATTGGCTATTGTATGCAAAGGACAAGGTTTAGTTTCGTTGCAATTTTCCAAACTTAACAGACAACTATTCATTCTATATGTTCCATCTATGGCATAAATAATATTCAAAACAGGTTGTTTGAGATTAAATTGTGTTAAATAAAAACCACCTTTCACACCTCTTGTAGAAGATATAATGTCTTGTTTAGATAATTCTTGAAGGAGTTTTGCAATATAAGCTTTGGGTACATTAATTGGGCCTGCAATATCTTTAACCATTATTTTATTGTCTTCATCTGAATGAACAGCCAAATACAACACGGCTTTTAATGCATATTTTACGGAATTTGTAAACATGGTTTTAGTTCTTTAAATTACTTCAAATATAAAAAAGATATTTTTATCTTAAATATGATTTTTATCATATTTTGTTACGACAACAGCCTTTAATTTTGGTAAAACTAAAAATTCTTGGATTATGACAAATTTACTAAAACCTATACTTTTAATTTTTATTGCTTTACTTATAGGATGTGGAGGTAAAGAAGAAAAAAAGAAAGAATCAATTACAATTCAAAAACAAACAGAAACTAAAGCAGTAGTTGATAAAACAGAAAGCATCCCAGCTTCAAAAAAAGTTGATTTATCTAATAAAGGTATTGGACCTATTACTTCCGTAACGCTTGGTGCAGAAATAGACCAAAAAATGGTTGCTCACGGAGCCGATGTCTACAAAAAAATGTGTACAGCATGCCATAGATCAGATAAGAAATTCATAGGTCCTGCACCTACAGGAATATTAGAACGAAGAACACCTGAATGGATAATGAACATGATTCTAAATCCAGAAGAAATGGTTCAAAAAGATCCATTAGCAAAAGAATTGCTTATTGAATTCAATGGCTCACCAATGGCAAATCAAAATTTAACAGAAGAGGAAGCCAGAGCTGTACTAGAATACTTTAGAACTTTAAAATAAAACATTATGAAAAACTTGAAACGAATAGCTCTTACATGCTTTTGCCTAATGGTATTTATGGCGTGTAAGAATGAAAATAAAGAAACAGTAACTCAAACTAAAGTAGAAACAGAATCTACAGAGAAAACAGGGCAAGCTTTTATTACAGATGATGAATCCACACCAAATTGTCTACAAATAGCAATAGGATCTCCAGATCATAAAACACTCGTTGCCGCAGTTCAGGCAGCCGAGGTAGAAAATGCCTTGGTAAACGTTGGACCACTTACGGTTTTTGCTCCAACAGATGAAGCTTTTGCAGCCTTACCAGAAGGTACTGTAGAAAATCTTGTAAAGCCTGAAAACAAAGAAACTTTAGCTAACATATTGAAATACCATGTTACACCTGGTAACTTGAGTACAACCATATTGACCAAACTACCTAAACTTGGACAAGCAAATAATCAATATGTAAAAATTGAAGTAATAGATGGTAAGCCGGTTATTGGTGGAGCAAATATTATTGCTTCGGTCAAAGCAGGCAATGGTATTGTTCATGTTATAGATAAAGTACTATTACCACCAACTGAAGAATAACACACTAATCAAAATTTATAAAAAAATGAAGAAAATATTAAAATCTACAATTGCCTTTTTAAGTATTCTTATAGTATTTACAAGTTGCAATAATTCAAAACAATCCAACTCTGGTGCATTAGCAGGTAATGTGGCAGAAAAGGTATATGTAGCTCCTGGAGAGCATGACGAATTTTATGCATTTATTTCTGGTGGCTTTAGCGGACAGTTATCTGTATACGGTTTGCCATCAGGACGTTTATTTAAAGTAATACCCGTATTCTCACAAGATGCAGAAAAAGCTTATGGTTACAATGAAGAAACAAAGCCAATGTTGAATACTTCTCATGGTTTTGTGCCTTGGGATGATTCTCATCACCCAGATATATCACAAACTAATGGAGTAATAGATGGTCGCTGGGTATTCATTAATGGTAATAATACGCCGCGTATAGCAAAAATTGATTTGTCAACTTTTGAGACAACAGAAATTATTGAAGTTCCTAATAGTGCAGGTAATCACAGTTCTTCCTTTGTGACAGAAAACACAGAATATGTTGTGGCAGGAACACGCTTTTCAATTCCAATTCCTCAAAGAGACATGGCTATTAAAGATTACAAAGGAAATTTTAAAGGAGCATTGACTTTTATTTCTGTTGATCCAGAACATGGTCATATGGATATTAAATTTCAGTTAATCATGCCAGGTTTTGATTATGACTTATCACATCCAGGTCGCGGAAAATCTCATGGATGGTTCTTCTTCTCTACATATAATACAGAAGAAGCTAGTACACTTATGGAAGTAAATGCGTCTCAAAATGATAAAGATTTTATTGCAGCTGTAAATTGGAAAAAGATTGAAGAATATGTAAATAATGGAGGAGGTACCATGATGCCAGCTAACTATGCTCATAATGTTTATGATGAATCAACACATATGGCAACTTCAACAATGAAAAAAGAGGTGCTTACGGTAAACCCTCTGGATGTTCCAGGAGCAGTATATTTGATGCCAACACCAAAATCACCTCATGGCTGTGATGTGGATCCTACTGGAGAGTATATTGTAGGTAGTGGTAAATTGTCTGCTAATTTAACAGTTCATTCATTTACTAAAATGCTAGCTGCTATTGAAAATGAAAAATTTGCTGGAGATGCTTATGGTATTCCTATTATTAATTTTGATGATTCATTAGCTGGAGTTGTAGAACAACCAGGATTAGGACCATTACATACAGAGTTTGATGCAGAAGGGAACGCCTATACCACATTCTTTATTTCTTCTGAAGTTGTGAAATGGAAAGTAGGAACGTGGGAAGTTGTTGATAGAAAACCAACATATTATTCAGTTGGTCACTTAATGATTCCTGGAGGAAACTCTCAAAAACCTTGGGGCAAATATGTTGTAGCGATGAACAAGATTACTAAAGACCGTTACTTACCAACAGGTCCAGAAGTAACACAATCTGCACAATTATATGATATATCAGGAGAAAAAATGGAATTGTTGCTAGATTTCCCAACTGTTGGAGAACCACATTATGCTGCAGGATGTCCAGCAGATTTAATTAAGCCACGATCTAAAAAGATTTTTAATCTAGAGGATAATAAACATCCTTATGCATCAATGAGTGAAGCTGATACTAAAGTGGTTCGTGAAGGTAATATAGTTCATGTGTATATGACAACCATTCGTAGTCACTTTTCACCAGATAATATAGAAGGTGTTAAAGTAGGCGATAAGGTGTATTTTCATGTTACTAATTTAGAACAGGATTATGATGTGCCTCATGGTGTAAGTATTATTGGAGCTAATACTTCAGAATTACTCATTATGCCAGGACAAACAGAGACGTTTGTTTGGGAACCAAAACAAGAAGGAGTTTGGCCGTTCTATTGTACAGATTTCTGTTCTGCATTACATCAAGAAATGCAAGGTTATGTTCGGGTTTCTGCTGCAAATTCTAATACACCATTAAAATGGTCGTTAGGTGAAGATATTGAATAATAAGCAAGGGAGAATTTTGTTTTAGTGTTATTTTCCTGTGAAAGGCGAGAGTTTAATTTTCGCTCTCGCCTTACTTTTATATTGTCATTATAACGAAAAATTAAAACGATGAAAAAGTCAAATATCATAATGCTTATTGCAGCTATACTGCCTTTGGGATTGTTCTTATTCCCTTTATGGAAAATCACTTTGGAGGCACCACAATATCCTACTCCTTTAGGAATGTATATACATATTAACGATTTTGCAGATGCCAATCCACATGATATTAAAAACATCAACTTAATGAATCATTATGTTGGGATGAAATATATACCAGAGGCTATTCCAGAGTTTAAAATTTTTCCTTTTGGGATAATTATAACTTCAATTATAGGTTTAATTATTGCATTTAAAGGAAATTATAAATGGTTTCTATATTGGTTTATACTCATGGTTGCTTTAAGTATCGCTGGATTATATGATTTTTATCTTTGGGAGCATGATTACGGCCATGATTTATGAAAACACTAAAAAAATATTTAATATTTACTATATTCTTAACCCTGTTATGTTGTAATGTATCACCACAAGCTATAGATTATGGAAATGATGCTTGTCATTATTGCAAAATGACTATTGTGGATAAGATTCATGCAGCAGAGATTGTAACTAAAAAGGGCAAGGTTTACAAATTTGATGCTTCCGAATGCATGATTAATTTTTTAGATGACTTTGAGTACCCTTCAGAGATAAAACTATATCTCACTAATCATTACAAAGAAGCAGAGAAACTTATTGATGCTACAAAAGCCATGTTTTTAATTAGCGAGAACTTACCTAGTCCTATGGGAGCTTTTTTAACAGCTTTTAAAACCAAAGAAGATGCGCAAAAATTTCAGCAGGAAAAAGGAGGGACACTCTATACTTGGAGTGAACTTTTAAAGCATTTTAATAATAACTAGATTCATTTCCAAAAATATAACATGAAATGTAAGCAAATACTTTCGGTACTTTTGTATTGCCTAATATTTACTGTAGTAGCACAAAACCAAAAGACTTGTGTTCAATGCAATATGATTATTAAAGACAACTTGCATAATTCACAGGCTAAAATTAATGAGAAGATTTTCTCATTTGATGCGATAGAATGTATGTTAAATTATATGTCTATAAATGAATATGCTAGTTTTACATCAATTCAAGTTTCAGATTATTTGACTGGAGAATTTATAAACGCAGAAAAAGCAACCTATTTAATTAGTAAAGCGATTCCAAGTCCAATGGGAGCTAACCTATCAGCCTTTAAAAGTAAAGAAGATGCTGAACGAATCAAAAAAGAAAATGGTGGTGAAATATTTTTATGGGAAAACATCAAACTAAAATTGAGTAAAGTAACTCATAGTCATCACAATCATTACAGACCAGATGCACATGCACCTATAGGTATTATGGGAGATCATTTGCATGAAAAGGGTGGCCTTATGTTATCTTTTCGTTATATGAATATGGCAATGAAAGGTAATAAATCTGGAACAGATGATATAAGCAATGATGCTATTTATATTGACTATATGGTAGCACCACAACAAATGACTATGGATATGTTTATGTTTGGTGTAATGTATGCACCATCAGATAAAATAACCTTAATGC
>JARRKS010000096.1:0-6141 GCA_037387865.1 Flavobacteriaceae bacterium | reverse complement strand
TTTATATTTTGGTTTACTTGAGTTTAATAGTGCTTATGTCTTATGTCTTATATGCTTATTACGAAAAGCCCATGATGGATTTAAGAGATAAATCATTTTTTACTAAAAAGTACCTGAACAAATAACTTTTTTTATTGAAAGTCAATGACATAGATTTTAATTATTTGATTATTGCATAATTTAATAATGTCTTTTTTAACTTTAAAAAATAAAATTTTATCAAATTCATAATTTTAAGTACTTCAAAATAATAGATTATAAATTTTGAGATAAATAATGCATCCAAAAATGCTAAATCTCATATTTATAATCAATTTCTTATAAGTTTTAAAAAAGAGACTATTATTTGTACTTTTGTGAGACTTTAAACAAGATATTAAACTTAATAAATACAGTATGGCATTTGATATAGAAATGATAAAAAAGGTTTATGCTAATGTTGCTGAACGTGTAGACAAAGCACGTGAAGTTGTGGGTAAACCATTAACACTCTCTGAAAAGATTTTATATTCACATCTTTGGGATGGTAATCCAACCAAAGCATTTACAAGAGGAAAAGATTATGTTGATTTTGCTCCAGATAGAATTGCTTGTCAAGATGCTACTGCACAGATGGCTTTACTTCAGTTTATGCAAGCTGGAAAGCCTAAAGTAGCTGTGCCTACAACGGTACATTGTGATCACTTAATCCAGGCGAAGCAAGGAGCAACTCAAGATTTAAAAAGAGCTAATGATGTAAGCAGTGAAGTGTTTGATTTTCTAGCTTCTGTGTCAAATAAATATGGTATAGGTTTTTGGAAACCTGGAGCAGGAATAATTCATCAGGTGGTTTTAGAGAATTATGCATTTCCAGGAGGAATGATGATTGGTACAGATTCACATACAGTAAATGCCGGAGGTTTAGGTATGGTTGCTATTGGTGTAGGTGGAGCAGATGCTGTGGATGTCATGGCAGGAATGGCTTGGGAACTTAAATTCCCTAAACTTATTGGAGTTAAACTTACAGGAAACATTAATGGTTGGACATCTGCAAAAGATGTTATCCTCAAAGTTGCAGGTATTTTAACTGTTAAAGGTGGTACAGGATGTATTGTAGAATATTTTGGTCCTGGTGCAAAAAATTTATCATGCACTGGAAAAGGAACTATTTGTAATATGGGAGCAGAAATAGGTGCTACCACTTCCACATTTGGTTATGATGATTCTATGGAACGTTATTTACGTGCTACAGACAGAGCAGATGTTGCAGATGAAGCAAACAAAATAAAAGAGTATTTAACAGCTGACCCAGAAGTTTATGAAAATCCAGAGCAATATTTTGATCAACTTATCGAGATTGATTTAGATAAATTAAGACCTCATTTAAATGGTCCTTTTACACCAGATTTAGCAACTCCTGTTGGTGAACTAGGTGAAAAAGCTAGAATTAATGGTTGGCCAATTAAAGTAGATTGGGGACTTATTGGTTCTTGTACAAACTCGTCTTACGAAGATTTAACAAGAGCAGCTTCAATTGCAAAACAAGCAGTAGATAAAAAGATTAAGCCTAAATCTGATTTTGGAATCAATCCAGGTTCAGAACAAATTCGTTTTACTGCAGAACGAGACGGAATTCTTAAAATTTTCGAAGATCTAGATGCCACAGTTTTTACTAATGCCTGTGGACCTTGTATTGGACAATGGGATAGGAGCGATTTGAAGGGTGATGAGAAAAATACCATCGTACATTCATTTAATAGAAACTTTTCTAAACGTGCAGATGGTAACCCAAATACTCATGCTTTTGTAGGTTCTCCAGAAATGGTGGCAGCCATTGCAATTTCAGGACGACTGGATTTTGATCCAATGAACGATACTTTAATAAATGAAGAAGGAGAAGCTGTAAAACTAGATGAACCAAAAGGAATTGAGTTACCTCCATTAGGATTTGATGTTGAAGATGCTGGTTTTGTAGAACCGCTAGAAGACGGAAGTGGCGTTCAGGTTTCGGTGAGTCCAACATCTGAAAGACTTCAACTATTAACACCTTTTGAACCAATTGGTAATGAAATAAAAGGGGCAAAATTGTTGATAAAAGCCTATGGAAAATGTACAACAGATCATATTTCTATGGCTGGACCTTGGTTACGTTTTAGAGGACATTTAGATAATATTTCTAATAATTGTTTAATAGGAGCTGTTAACGCTTTTGGTAAAAAGACCAATTTTGTTAAAAATCAATTAACAGGAGAATATGGAGGCGTACCAGATACCGCAAGAGCTTATAAAGCAGCAGGTGTAAAAACCATAGTTGTTGGTGATCATAATTATGGAGAAGGTTCATCACGTGAGCATGCTGCCATGGAACCTAGACATTTAGGAGTAGCTGCCGTTATTGTAAAGTCCTTTGCCCGTATTCATGAAACCAATTTGAAAAAACAAGGTATGTTAGGGTTAACGTTTGCTAATGAGAATGATTACGATTTAATTCAAGAAGATGATACCTTTAACTTCTTAGATCTAAATGAATTTGCTCCAGATAAGCAATTATCTCTTGAAGCTGTTCATGCTGATGGAAGTAAGGATATAATTAAATTAAATCACACTTACAATGCAGCCCAAATAGGATGGTATAATGAAGGTTCTGCTTTAAATTTAATAAAGAAGCAAAACGCTTAAAATATCATTTTATAAATTTTAAAGTCCAGTTTAATACTGGACTTTTTTGTTTACAATCAATTCTGTTTTACTTTTTAATAATTGTATTTTTACAAAAAACACAACCCATGAATTCCAGGCAAGAACAACTTAATGCATTTGACCGCTTATTAACTATTATGGATGAGTTGCGTGAGCAATGTCCTTGGGATAAGAAGCAAACCATAGAAAGTCTTAGACACTTGACTATTGAGGAAGTTTATGAACTTGGCGATGCTATTCTGGATAACGATTTGCAAGAAGTAAAAAAAGAATTGGGTGATATTTTACTTCATATTGTTTTTTATTCTAGGATAGGAAGCGAAACCAAAGATTTTGATATTGCTGATGTGTGTCATACGATTTGTGATAAGTTAGTGAGCAGACATCCACATATTTATGGTGACGTAAAAGTAAAGGATGAGGTTGATGTAAAGCGAAACTGGGAAAATTTAAAGCTTAAAGAAGGAAAGAAAAGTGTACTTGAAGGTGTGCCACAAAGTTTGCCTGCTTTGGTTAAGGCTAACAGAATTCAGGACAAAGTGGCCGGTGTTGGATTTGATTGGGAAAAGCCAGAACAAGTTTGGGAGAAAGTAGAAGAGGAGCTTAAGGAATTTAAAACCGAAATCGCAAATGGTAACCAAGAGTCAATTGAAAATGAATTTGGTGATGTCTTATTTTCTATGGTGAATTATGCTAGGTTTTTGGGTATAAATCCTGAAAACGCACTAGAACGGACTAATAAAAAATTTTCTAAAAGGTTTCAGTATTTAGAGTCTAAAGCTAAAACACAAAATAAATCTTTAAAGCAAATGTCTTTGGAAGAAATGGATGTATTTTGGGAACAAGCGAAGCGATTACCAAAATAGAGAATTAGAAAATCTTTGATTTTTCAAATACCTAAAAATGCAGAAGCAAAAAATCTCTTATTTTTTTAATAATTAAACATCCAAAACTTCTTTTGCCACGTATATAAAAACAAGTGGCACCATTTTCTACTTATTTGGTTAATAGCATAATCATTCTTAAAAAAGTGTCATTAAAAAATAGGTTATTTTTTGGGTTAAAAATAACCGTAGTTAGTTTAGTTAGGGACTAAAATCCTACTTATTTTGAACAGGAAAGTTTAATTTGGGTAGGATTTAGTTTTTAGGCTATTTAATACAAATCTTTAATTTTCTTTAGTTTAGATTTCCAAAGTTTTAAAGTGTCTTTATGTTTCTTTATGTTATTGTTTACATCTTGAACTAAAGGATTGTCATCATCAACATTTGTAAAAAACTGCAAATTGTTTTCAAGCTGATTAATTTCTCCTTTTACTTCATCAATTTTCTTTCTTATATATGATAGTTCATTATCAAGCACTTTAGAGTCTTCATTGTTATTGAGAACTTCTAATTTGTTATCATACTTAATGAGTTCAATTTCATTTTTACTAACACCCGTTTTATCAAATAAATGATCTAAAGCTTTATAGAATTTACCTTCAATATACCTTTTATTATGAGGTACAAAACCTATACCTTTCCACTTAACAATGTAATCTTTTATAAGTTTGATACTTTCTTCTTTGTCTTTTTTGAGTTCTAGACCTTTTAATTCTTGTAGTAGTTCTACTTTTTTATTGTAAGTTTCTAATTGCTCTTTGTTTTGCGTGTTTCTATTTGCATGAAGTCTATCAAAATAACTATTACAAGCGGCTTTAAATTGTTTCCAAATCTTGTCGCTGTCTTTTCTTGGAACATGTCCAATACTTTTCCATTCACTTTGAATTTTCTTCATAAGTGGAGTTACAGTTTCAAAATCTTCACTATCCTTATTATCTTCTGCAACCTTGATTAAAGCTAGCTTTTTTTGAAGGTTTTCGTATTGGTTTTTCTTTAAATCCTTATAAAAAGAATTTTTCTTTTTATTGAATGCCCTTACTGAATTTTTAAATTTTGCCCAAGTCTCTTCGTTTACTTTTATTGGAACCTTACCAGCATTAAAAAAGGATTGCAAAGCCTGAAGCTCACGAAAGGCTCTTGTTATATTATCGTCTTTTGCTAATTCTTCAGCTTGTTCAATAATTTTTAACTTTTTCTCAAGATTATATTTAAAGTCTAAATCTCTTAAATCTCTGTTTAAATGAAGAAAATCGTAAAAAATTTCAACATGATGATGATAGCTATTCCATGCATTATTGTATTTGTCTCGTGGTATTGGACCAGCATGTTTCCAACGTTCTTGTAATTCTTTAAAATGCTTGTAGGTTGTGTTTATATTTTCTTCAACATTAATTAAACCTTTAATTTCCTCAATAATTTCTAATCTATTTGCTAAATTATCTTTGAGACTATTTTCTATATTTTTGTAGTGAAGATGTAATTTGTTTCTGTATTCTTTGTAAATACTTTTAAAACGCTTTTGCAAGGGACTTGAATAATAAAAGTCTATTTCATGTCCACCATCATTTATAAATTCTTCTTTTTTCTCTTCTAAAAGGGCATTAAATTTTGTTTTAAATTCAGATCTAATACCTTCTACATGAGCTTTTATAGCTTGGGCTTTTTCATTTTTTACAAGTTTATCCAACTCTATGACCAAAGCATCCATCGACATTTTATCATATTCTTTCAATTCGATAACATGCCGTTCTTTATTACCTTCGTCTTCTGCATCTTCGGCATTAGATGAATCTATTTCATCAATAGCTTCGTCGTCCTTCTCTTTTTCTTTCTCCTTCTTAACTTCAGTGTCTTCTACCTCTTCAAGGTTTACATTATCAGATATTTGAGATGAAGTTTCATCATTAAATTCTGTAATATTTTACTCTAAAGTTTCGAATTTTTTATATTCTGTTTCTTCTATTCCATCTGCATTTTGCAGGTTATCTTGCTCTGACATTTTTTAAAATGTTTTTAAGTTTTTACTATTTCATAACACCTTAAAGATAATAACAACTCGAGTATTTACAAAAGGTTAATACTATTTAATGTGCTAAATGTAAGCTTTTAATCTTTATTCCAAATGCGCCAAGCTTTCTCTGCTTGGAGTTTCAACATCTTTAGTCCGTTAATAGTTGTTGCACTATTTTCCTTGCCAAGTTTAAGGAATTTTGTTTCTTCAGGATTGTAAATCAAATCATACAAGATATGATGATTTGTAATAGCTTCGTATGGAATCTTAGGATACTGCTCTATATTTGGAAATGTTCCAACAGGAGAGCAATTAATAATTATATGATGAGTTTTTATAAGATCCTGGGTTAAATTGTTATATGTTATTTTAGTCAATTCTGATGGTTTTCTTGAAACATAAATATATTCAATCTCTAATTCGTTTAAAGTAAAAGCAACAGCTTTACTTGCACCACCAGTTCCTAAAATGATTGCTTTTGTATGATTAGATTTCAAGAGCGGCTTCAGTGATTTTTTAAAGCCATAACAATCTGTATTATAACCAATCAGTTTTCCGTTTTCATTA
>JARRKS010000095.1:0-4906 GCA_037387865.1 Flavobacteriaceae bacterium | reverse complement strand
ATATAGACATATATGCAATAATTCCTTCAGAAAACCACTTTTGAATGGCATCATAAACAAAAAGTATAGCAAAAATTAGGTAAGCGTATTGAAAAAACTTCATGTACCTCATCGGGTCATTATTTTAGTTAGTTATGAAAGTGTAAAGATAATTAATTATTCGTCAAGTGTGATGATTCCATTTATCTCGAGAACTTCAGCTTGGGTAAAATTTGAATCAGAATCAAAACCGTTACCGTTAATAAGATCGGTTCCAGTTCTAAAGGTTACAGGTTTGTTAGTAAACAACCATTCTTTTATTTGATCATAATACAATTGCTCTGCAAAAAGGGTGTCATTTTGATGTGTAGATAAGACCACATTGCCTTGCATATCTATCAGGTCGGTTTTATTATAAACAATAGCATAATCTGCTACAACAGTACTTTTTTGATTTTTATCATCAAAGATATCCAAATGAACGCCATCTGTAAACTCTGTATATGCAAAGTCTCTGTTTGAAAAATCCAACATTTTTGAACTTACTAAAATAGCTTTTACTTTACCCGAATCTGTGTATTTAAGATTAATATTTTCTGCAACACCAATAGGTTCGTGTTTAGAAATCCCTATTTTTTGAACTTCCTTAAAATTGTTTTTGCATGAAAAAAACATAGTCACAGTAAAAACCGTGACTATGCGTAAAATAATATGCTTATTTATAAATATCATTAAAGACTTGGAACAGTAATACTAGTACCTATCCAACAACCAATACTAATAGATTGTCCAGCATTACCTTCATTAAAAATATCTCCTTTTGAAGGTGCCTTTGCCATATAATTTGCAACCGACTGTCCTGCAACTTTGCTTAAAGTAGCATCAACACGAGCCGCTTTTCTAGCTTCGTCTGCAGCTAACCAAAAGACTGCTCTTTTATTAAAAGTTGTATCACCACAATTGTTGGCACTTGCAGCATACATCTGTGCAATTGCTAAATGTGCTTTCCCCATAGATGGATTTGCAGACAACGCTTTTCTAAAATAGCTTCTCGCAGAACCATAACTACTTCTGGATTTAAGTTTTGCGCCTATTTTGTACAGCAACTTCGCTTTTTCAAAATTATCTGTTTGTAAACTAATGGCTTGCTCATAAAATTCTATAGCAGCTTTAGAGTCTCCTTCTTTATCCTTAAGCAGTCCTAAATAATAAGCAGAATTTGCAGATGGACTTAAATCATGATATGCATTAACTAATTTAAAGAATAACGGATCGTCTGTACATTCTTTATCAGACATTCTACCAGCAGCTCTTTGCAACCAAACAGCATTTCCTTTATTAGCTTCAAAGTCTTTGGTGTATAATGGTATTAAATTTTCACAATTCGCTCTACCACCAAGTTTACTATCAATACTTCCAGAGATTTGATCATAAGCCGTTAAATAACTTTCATAGTATTTTTTTAATCGTCCTTCTTTTGATGTTAAAGCAGTACCTGCTTCTTCTTTCTCAATTAATTTGTTGAGTTTCTCTGTGTAATTTTTTACTTCGTCATTTACTTTTTCTGTAACATCGTCATATTTATCGAATAACTGTGCATCAGTTTTTTTCTTAGCATCAAATAAGTCTACCATCAATGAAAAATAAGTGTATAAACTTTTTGGGTTAGTAAATGTCTTTTTGTCTGCTTTATAAGCAGCGTCAAAACAATTATAAAGCTCATCATCACTTTTATTTAAAATATCACGATCGTCAAACATAAGTTGGCAAGCCTTTGCAGCATATTCACCTTTTGGCGTTTTACTTGCAAAATAGGTTTCTCTTTCTCCCCAGAGTTTAATTAGATCATTGATATAACCTACTTTCTCTGATCCAGAAGTTCTTTCAATCTTATCTTCTAATATCTTTTCTCCATCAATATAAATAGCATTATTAAATTTTGGACATTTATTTCTTACATCCATCCAAGGCTGATACGCCGAGTCATAATTTTTTGCTTTTACATACTCATGAAATATGGAAAGTTTTGACATGCACTCTTCGTCTTGCTGTGCAAATCCTGTTTGAGTTCCTACAAATAAAAAGGTTAATAGTAATGTAATTTTCGTCTTCATGATATTTATTTTATTCGTTAGTCATATTTTCTTTTATTGAACCATCTATCGTTCAAAGATAAACTTATTTGAAAATTTATAAAATTCTCTTGTATCAAGTTATTATTAGTTGTTCCTCTTTTTCCAAACTCAAAACCTAAATTAGCATTAGAGAATATCCTTCCAACTGGTAATCCTACTCCAAAAGACATGCCAAACTCATTTATAGACTCATCATTTATGACCAAGCCAGTTTTTTCAAACCTAACTCCTGCTCTATACACAACTCTTTGTAAGTAACTTGTAAAAGAATTGTATTTAGGAATAAAAAACCCTCCAAACGAAAATGTTGAAGCATCTTCAAAGGTTTGAGTACTGTTGGTATACAATTCGTTTGAAAAATTACTTGTCTTTTGTGTTGTGTATTCTGCGCCTAAAAACCATATTCTTGGTTGCCCAATTCCTGCTCCAAAAGAAAATTTTGAAGGAATGGTTAGTTCGGTTTTATCCAGACCTGAAGCTATTAAATCATCTTGTCCATCTATAGTGTGGACAACAAATTCTTGCCCTGTTGATGCACTAATTGTTATGGTAGAAAATGAACGTTGATTACGAGATGTTAACTGAGCTTCTGGAGCATACGTCAGGCCTGTAACCAACTCAAATTTATCGTTAATCATAGTTTTATAAGATAACCCAAGATTAAAGTTTAATCCGCTTAAATCAGATCTACTATCTTCACGAGACTGATAGGAAGTTAAATCACCTTGACTATCATAAACAAACTCAACAACATAATTTTTAATATTTCCGAAATTATAATTTGCATCTACTCCAATACTTAATCCGTTAGCAACTTGATACGCCAAAGACAAATATGTTTTGTTTACTCCACCTTCTCCTCTAAATCTTTCGTATAAATCATCATTATCATTAGTAGTTTCCAACTTATAACCTACAGAGGTATAAGGAAGTATTCCAAAACCAACTCCAAATTTATTCAGTGGTATTGAAATTGCAATATAATCAAATGTTGAAGCAGCTGCACTTTCACTAGCGCTATCACTTTTTAAATTTGCATTTGTATGGCTTCCTGCAACCGAAAATTTTACTGGTCTGCTTTCGTTATTAAAACCTAAAAGATTTGGAGTTGCATATGAAGCAGGATTACGTAAGTTTACATGAATACTATCTGTGTAAATACTTAAACCTCCCATGCTTCTGTTTTCTACAGTACCCTTAAACTTAAGACTACCAATACCGTAAAATGAATAAGGTGATGCAGTGCCTTGTTGTGCGTAACTTTGAATTGCGAAAAAAGCAATAAAAACTATTACAAGTTTTCTTATCATTAATCTGAATTAAATTGTAAAATATGGTTCAATCCTTCTAAAAGAAAATTAGAGTTCGCAAATATGCTACTTTTTAATTGTTTAGACAAGAAATTAGCATCTCCACCTGTTAAAATAACTGTTAAATCTGAATATTTCTCTTTATAGTTTACAATTACACCATCTATTTCGTTTAAAACTCCATAAATTACTCCTGAATGAATTGAGTTTTCTGTTGTATTCCCTACTATTGAGTTTGGAATTTCTGTTTCTAATAACGGTAAGTTAGCTGTTAAATTATGTAATGCTTTATATCGCATTCGTATTCCAGGAGAAATAGCACCTCCATAATATTCATTTTCAGTATTTACAAATTCGTATGTAATACAACTGCCAGCATCAATAATTAGTACATTATTCTCTGGATAATGATACACCGAAGCGCTCACTAATGCTATTCTATCTACTCCTAAAGTTTTTGGTGTTTTATAATTGTTTGTAAACGGAAGCTTTGTTTCAGAATTTAACTCAAGTACTTTAAAAGAATCATTTAAATACTCTATTATGTCTTTATTTAGATTTACTACGGAAGAAACAATGGCTTGTTCTATTAATTTATACTTCTTCTTTATACTCTTAATTGTATCAACAACTTTTGTTTCTTCTACTACTTCTCTAAATAACAAACTATGCTTTTTAAAAACTGCAAGTTTTATATATGTATTGCCAACATCTATTACTAAATTCATATTGTAAAGTAAAAGCCATAAATTTACAAATTCAATTTTTATAATATTTCTTTTGGGAATACTAAAATTGGATTTATATTTGCAACCGCTTTGGCGAGGTACCTTAGCTCAGTTGGTAGAGCAACGGACTGAAAATCCGTGTGTCCCTGGTTCGATTCCTGGAGGTACCACTTTAAAAACTCATAATGATTTCATAAAGAATGATTTATGAGTTTTTTATTTGGTTATAAGTTAAATAGTGTACAAATAAACCAAATAAATTGAATTAGGTTTTTCTTTTAGGATAATATCACATTTTGGACATTCATAAAAATGTATTGATATTTGAATAATTTTTGTTAAAAAAAGACAAGATTCAGAAATGCCCAAAAAATGTAAGTTGCCTTATCATCGTAACAAAATCAATTAATTGCCTCTACATTTAATTCGTTCTCAATGATAATTTTAGAATTCAATAATTGTTGTTCTTCAAGGACTACTATTACTAACCTTACATAATCATCTATGGTTTGATTAACAGATTCCGGATCAATAATATCAATATAGCCTTTCCAAATTAATTCCCTGTCTTTAGTTGGGCAAATGCAATACATAGACGATTCTGCATGATAAATAGAGTACTCATCATAATAATCTGGATTGTAAAAAATATCTTGATACATTAAGTAATCTTCATTGAACTTTTTGTGAGTTTCGTCAAAACCAGCATAATTATATGCTATTTTATCTTCAACACCAATAACTTTAGTGAACA
>JARRKS010000094.1:0-7074 GCA_037387865.1 Flavobacteriaceae bacterium | reverse complement strand
AAAAATAAAGATGAACATTTTCTTGCGACTTATCTATTAAAAAAGCAGTAATACAAACAATTGCCCAAATAGCAATGGTTATTTTTAAAGTTTTAATATTTCCAATTTTATTTGATATTCTTGAAAATAAAAATGCTCCAACTATAGCGACTAACTGAACTACTAATATTGTAATAATTAAATTAAAAGATGGTAAACCAAGTTCGTCACTTCCAAATATCCCTGCCATATAAATAATGGTTTGGGCACCAACACTAAAGAAGAAGAATGAAATTAAAAATGTTCTTAATTGTGGATAATTCACCAACTCTTTAGATACAATCTTAAGTTCTCTAAATCCTTTCCATATATAATCTTTTTCTGGCTTTCGATTATAAATATTATTTGGTAATCTTTTATACGTGATAATAAAACCTTTAGCACTCACATTATCTTGTTGTTCTGGATGTGCTACTTCTGGTAAATAAGCATTATAAAAAACAATGCTTCCCCAAAAACCTATACCGGCAGTTATTGTAAATACGATTCCTACCCATAATGTATTGGCATCCTTAAAAAAGTATAATCCCATAACTGATAATGAACCTAGTAAACAAAAGAATTTCAAAAACTTAAGTTTGTTGCCTGTATAATCAGCAATTCCAGATAGAATCGGTGAAATAAAAGCCACTATTAGCATATAAAATCCTATAGTATAATTTAATAATGTTGTAGAATGCCAATGTGTACCAAGAAACTCTATTGTTCCATCTACATTTTCAAGAGCTTTCGTCATTCCACTATAATAAATTGGGAAAATTGCTGTACTAATAACTAATGAGTATACCGAATTTGCCCAATCGTAAAATGCCCAAGCATTTGTTAATTTTTTACTTCCCTTTTCTAATTTACTCATGAATGATTAATTTATAATTTTATTTCGAGGAATTCTAAACAACAGAACTCTAGCTAATAAAAAGAATACAATTAAAAACAAGATGGCATTTCTCATGGTTCCAGTAATTTGATCTACAAAACCATAGATTATCATACCAATAACAATTCCTATTTTTTCAGTGACATCATAAAAACTAAAATATGAAGTAGTATCTTCTGTTTTAGGCAAAAACTTCGAATAGGTTGATCTAGATAATGCTTGAACGCCACCCATAACAAAACCTACAATACCTCCAACAATATAAAAATGAAAAGGGGTTTCAATAAAAAAAGCATAAAAACAAACAAACATCCATATAAAATTGATTCCTATAAGAGTTACAATATTGCCTAGCATTTCAGAAACTCTTGAAGTTATAAATGCTCCAAATATGCCAACAATCTGTATCAATAAAATACTAATAATCAAACCTATTGTTTTGTGATTTTCATTATCCCAAACTATTTCTTCTTCACCAAAATATACTGCCATTAACATGATAGTCTGCACTGCCATACTATAAATAAAAAAAGCATTTAAGAATCTCTTTAGTTTTATACTTGATTTAAGCTCGTTCCAAACACCATTTAACTCTTTATATCCATTCATTAGTACAGAACGCGTGACTTTATGTCCTTGAGAAACACCTTTTGGTAAATAATAAAATGTATATTGACTAAATAATAACCACCATATCCCAACAGAAACAAATGAGTATCTCATGGCTTTCATTGTTGCTACAGATTCTTCGCCTTGAATATTAAAGAAATCAGGGTAAATAATCATTGCTAAATTGATCAATAATAAAAGAACACTACCTGCATAACCAATTGCGAAGCCTTTACCACTTATTTTATCCTGTTGTTCTGAAAAAGCAATATCTGGTAAGTAAGAATTATAAAATACCAAACTTCCCCAATAACCTATGAGCCCAAAAAAATAGAACATCATACTTATATAAATATGATCTAAACTGAACCAGTACAGACCAATACAGCCTAAACTACCCAGATAGCAAAAAAATTTCATAAAGGTTTTTTTATTACCAATATAATCTGCAATACCAGATAATATAGGAGACATAATAGCAATTACTAAAAAAGCCAAAGCCGTAACAAAAGAAATTAAAGCTGTGCTTTTCATTTCAAACCCAAATGCGTGAATTTTAGATACCGAACCAATAAAAAGTGCTGCATAAAAAATTGGAAAGATAGTTGATGCTATTGTTAGAGTATAAGCCGAATTGGCCCATTATGAGTAGCTTCTAATGTAATCATTTATTTTTAAATATAATATTTTCCTAATTGTCTAAATGAGGTAACTCCTAATTTTGCAGCTTCTTGTTTGGCTTTAGGAGTTAATTTAGTAAGATTAGCTATTCTAGTCTCATTAGCAGGATGTGTACTTAAAATTTCTGGCGGTGCTTGTCCTCCACTATTTGCATTCATACGTTTCCACAATTCAGCTGCCTCATCAGGATTATAACCAGCTATTGCCATTAAATATAATCCTATTTCATCTGCTTCGCTTTCATGACTTCTACTAAATGGCAGCATACCTCCAACTGAAGTTCCAATACCATATGCTTGGTTGTAAAGTTCTAGATTTTCATCATCTTGTAAAGCAACATTTAATCCAATGGCTCCAGCCTGTTGTAAAAGGCCAGCACTCATACGTTGTTGTCCATGATTTGCTAAAGCGTGGGCTACTTCATGTCCCATTATAACTGCAACGCCTGTTTCGCTTTCTGCAATAGGTAAAATACCCGTATAAAAGGCAATTTTCCCACCTGGCATGCACCATGCATTGACAGTTTCAGATTCAATTAAATTATATTCCCAAGCATAATCTTTTAAATAGCCTGGAAATCCATTTGCGTCTAAATAACGTTCAGCTGCAACAGCAATTCTTTGACCTACACGAGTAATCATTTCTGATTTAGAAGTTCCTTTTACTACTTTACTTTCTGATAAAACTTGGTTGTATTGCTGAAAAGATGAAGGAAACAACTGATCATTAGACACCAAAGCCATTGTTTGTTTACCAGTGAAAGGGTTTGTAGCACATGATAAAAATAAGATTAATGTAACTAATGCTATTATAGGTTTTTTCGAGTTCATTTTTAAGATTGTTAATATTATTAATTATAAATTTACAAAAATCATTCCAGTATGAATTACATAGTTCCTTCTATGATTTACATAATTCATACTAAAATAATTAAGTAATTATTTCTCACCAATAATATGAAGCTCTGTAAAGTTTTTATCAACTATCATGCTATTATCACCATTCATTTTTACTTTAGACAAAGAGATTGAAACATTATCTATATAAATACTTTTTACTTTAAATGGTAAACCATGAAATTTTATTAAAAAGGTCTGATAAGATGCTGAAAATTTTCCTTCCTTATGTTGCTGAATAATTAGTTGTTCAGATTTACCTGTAAATTTAAACGTTCTTAAGCTATACCTACCTTTAATATAATCATACCCATCATGAGCGTCATCATATAACATTGAATTTTCTTTACCTTGTTTAAAATATACATCAAGAGTTACTTGTTCAATTTTCTTTTCATCAACATATTGCTGAACAGGATATTTTGGGATTATTGCTCCTTCTTTAATAAACAATGGAATACAATCTATATCTGCATCAACCCACATTTCTTTGCCACCCTTAACAACCTCATCTGTCCAATAGTTATACCATTTGCCTCGAGGAACAAACATACGTCTCCCTTTAGCATTTGGCTCTATAATTGGGCACACCAAAATTTGATCCCCATAAATAAATTCATCTGTTCTGTAATGCGTATGAGTATCATCCTGATCAAATAATACAAGGGACTTAAGCATTGGAATACCTTCATCTGCATACTGCCAGAACGCTGTATACAAATATGGTAGCAATTGATAGCGTAATTCTATAAATTTTCTAACAATATTAGTAACATCTTCATCAAAAGCCCATGGTTCTTGATTTCCATGATCTCCAGAAGAATGCACACGACAAAATGGATGAAAAATACCTAGTTGTATCCATCTAGTAAATAATTCTCCATGTGGCTGTTCTGCAAAACCACCTATATCACTTCCGGCAAAAGAATAACCTGACATTGCCAGACGTTGTGCCTGTATATTGGCTATCCATAAATGTTCCCAAGTAGCAACATTATCACCTGTCCATGTAGAAGTATATCTTTGTGTTCCTGAATATGCGGATCTGGTAATAACAAATGGTCTCTTCGGATAGGTATATTTTTTAAGCCCTTGATAAGTTGCTCTTGCCATTTGCATACCATAGATATTATGAGCTTTTCTATGACTACAACGATTACCATCATAATCATGTCTTACATCATTAGGAAACGTTTTGTTAGGAACTTCCATGACGGCTGGTTCATTCATATCATTCCATACCCCTTTAACACCTATATCCTCAATAAGCTCCTTAAATAAACCAGACCACCAATCTCTTACTTCTGGGTTTGTAAAATCTGGGAAATAACATTCTCCAGGCCACACTTTTCCTTTCATATAGGGACCATCTGCACGTTTACAGAAATAATCTTTTTCTAATGCTTCTTTAAACACGCTATAATCTTTGTCGATTTTAATTCCTGGATCAATAATCACTACAGTCTTAAAACCATCTTCTTCTAATTCGCTGACCATACGTTTAGGGTCTGGAAAATATTCTTTATTCCAGGTAAAGCACCTGAACCCGTCCATATAATCTATATCAAGATAAATAGCATCACATGGTATTTGTAGTTTTCTGAATTTATTAGTAATTTCCTTTACTTTAGCTTCTGGATAGTAGCTCCATTTACATTGGTGAAATCCTAAAGCCCAAAGTGGCGGTAATTGATGAGGTTTACCAGTTAAATCGGTATAATTGGCAACAACATCACTCATTTTAGGACCATAGATAAAGTAATAATTCATCTCTCCTCCCTGTGCCCAAAAACTAGTGACATTACGACGTTCATGAGCAAAATCAAAATATGTCCTAAATGAGTTATCAAAGAAAATACCATAGGCTTTATTATCATTTAATCCAGTATAAAACGGAATACTTTTATAAATAGGATCTGTATTTTTTCCGTAGGCATAAGAATCTGTAACCCAATTTTGAAATCTCTGACCCTTGAGGTTTAACTTTACAGGCTTGTCTCCTAACCCAAAATAGCTTTCTCCATCATGGGAAGTCTTACTCATTTTAACAATATCTCCTCCAAATTCGTAACTCTCTTCCCAATGAAATCCAATTTCATCTTCATTAATTAGCGATAAATCTTTTGCATCGTATAATGAAATTCTTAAATTTTCTTTTGAAATTTCACAAATAAGCTTCGAAGTAATGACTTTATAGAGGTTTTCATCTTCTTCTATTTTTAAAAAATTATAACCTCTACTAGCATATTTGGTAATGGCATAAGAGAAATCATTCTCGAAATTTCCAGTTGTAGAATATCTAAATCGTAAAACACTATCTCTTAAAATAGTTAATTCTAATACCACATTGTTTGCAGTAGTGAAATATAATATATCTACATCTTTTTTATAGGATATTATATTTGATGGAAATAAATTTCCTTTTAATTCTAATTCTGTATTAACAATCATAAAATTGAATATATATAATCACAAAAAAACGCATAAGTTTAGACATAAAAAATATTAGTTAATAAGAATTATTAACGATAACGTTTTCGAAAGAAATTTTTAGTAAAATAGCAAAAAAAGTAAGTGTTTTTTAGGAATTATTTTTTCGTTTTCTGATATTTAAAAGCAACCATGCCTAATGGTGGAATGGTAATCTCAACCGAATAGTCTCTAAACTGATATTCCTTTTTCTGTACTGTTAAAAGTTTATTTTTATAATCACCTGAACCACTATATTTTTTTAAGTCGCTATTAAAGATTTCTTTTAGTTTTCCTTTTCGTGGCAAACCAATTCTGTAGTCTTCTCTAGGAATAGGGGTCATATTACAAGCAACAACTAAATCGTCTTCTTCTTTTTCTCCATGTCTTATATAGATTAATGTAGAATTTTCGGCATCGTTGTAATCTATCCATTCAAAACCTTCACCAGAAAATTGCTTTTCATACAAAGCTGGTTCATTTTTATAAAGACTATTCAAATCTTTTATTAATGACTGTACTCCTTTATGAACATCATATTGCAATAAATGCCAATCTAAACTTTCTTGAAAGTTCCATTCGCTACTTTGTCCAAATTCGGCTCCTTGAAACAACAATTTTGTTCCAGGATGTGTAAACATGTAGCTATATAATAAGCGTAGATTTGCAAAACGCTGCCACTCGTCTCCAGGCATTCTTCCTAAAATAGAATGTTTTCCATAAACCACTTCATCATGAGATAAAGGCAACATAAAATTTTCTGTAAACGCATAGGTCATAGAAAACGTTAAATCGTTTTGATGGTGTTTTCTGTAAATAGGTTCTTTTGCAAAATACTGAAGTGTATCATGCATCCAACCCATCATCCATTTCATACCAAAACCTAAACCTCCAAGAAAAGTTGGTTTTGAAACCATTGGAAATGATGTAGATTCTTCTGCAATGGTTTGTACATCTGGGAAACTACTGTAAACAGCTTCGTTCATTTCTTTCATAAAGGCAATAGCTTCAAGGTTTTCTCTACCTCCATACATATTTGGTTCCCATTCGCCATCTTCCCGAGAATAATCTAAAAATAACATAGAAGCAACTGCGTCTACACGCAAACCATCCGCATGATATTGGTCTAACCAAAATAATGCATTACTTATTAAAAACGATTTTACTTCGTTACGACCGTAATTAAAAATCAAGCTTTTCCAATCTGGATGATACCCCTTACGTTTATCTGGATGTTCGTATAAACTGGAACCATCAAAGAAACCTAATCCATGTGCATCTTCTGGAAAATGAGAAGGCACCCAATCTAAAATTATTCCTATATCATTTTGATGTAGTTTATCTACCAATAATTTAAATTCTTCTGGGTAACCAAAACGTGATGTTGGTGCAAAATATCCTGTGAGTTGGTAACCCCAAGAAGGATCATAAGGATACTCCATTACTGGCATTAATTCAACATGTGTAAAATTCATGTCTTTAACATAGCTCACCAATTCGTCC
>JARRKS010000093.1:0-4918 GCA_037387865.1 Flavobacteriaceae bacterium | reverse complement strand
AGGCTTAAAGCTTACTAACTTTTATGTAGCTCAAGCTGTTTGTTCGGCATCTAGAGCAGGACTACTTACAGGATGTTATCCTAATAGATTAGGGATAGATGGAGCTTTTGGTCCAAATAGTAAGAAAGGTCTTAATTTAAGTGAAGTTACCATAGCAGAACTTCTTAAAGAAAAAGGTTATAAAACCGCTCATTACGGTAAATGGCACCTTGGAGACAACCCCAAATTTATGCCTAGAAAGCAAGGCTTTGATGATTATTTTGGCATTTTGTATTCTGGAGATATGTGGCCTTACCATCCACAACAAGGAACCATTTTTAATTTTGGTCCGTTACCTCTTTATGAAAACGAAACCATATTAGATACGCTTCAGGAACAATCTATGTTAACGACCCAAATAACTGAAAAAAGCGTAGACTTTATTAAGAAAAATAAAGACAATCCGTTTTTTCTTTATGTAGCTCATCCACAACCTCATGTGCCACTTTTCGTTTCGGATAAATTTAAAGGAAAATCTGAACGTGGATTATATGGTGATGTGATTATGGAAATTGATTGGTCTGTAGGGCAAATTTTGGAGACGCTTAAATCACTAAATATTGATGATAATACTCTTGTTATTTTTTCTTCAGATAATGGTCCCTGGCTATCTTATGGTGACCATTCAGGTTCAGCGCTACCATTAAGAGAAGGCAAAGGAACAACCCTAGAAGGAGGCCAAAGAGTTCCTTGTATTATTAGATATCCTGATCAAATAGAAGGAGGAAGCGTTAGTGATGAGCCCATGATGACCATTGATGTTTTACCAACAATTGCCCAAATCACAAATGCAAAATTACCAGAAAATAAAATTGATGGAAAGAGTATGTGGGATATTTGGACTGGTAAATCAAATGAAAATCCTCAAGAAGCTTACTTTTTTTATTACAGAGTTAACGAACTTCACAGTGTACGATACAAAAATTGGAAAATGTATTTTCCTCATAAATATAGAACCTTAAATGGTAGGGCAGGTGGTACAAATGGTTTTCCAGTGGATTATGAATATAATGTTATGAACTCCATTGAGTTATATAACCTAGACACCGATATTAGTGAAACAAACGATGTGGCAGAAGATTATCCTGATATAGTCAAAGAAATAGAACTTTTGGCTGATGCCATGCGTAACGAACTTGGAGATAAGTTATATAATATAAAAGGAAAAGAAAACCGGGACGTAGGACGTGTTGACTAAACTAACCTAAATTTTTTTACTCATGTTTTTGAAGCATAATTTTTCATTATTATTTTGTGGTCTTTTTATGTTGTTTTTGTTTGCTTGCAACGACAAAACGAATGAAAAACCTGAAAATGTACAGCCTAATATTTTGTTTATTTTATCTGATGACCATACTTCACAAGCATGGGGAGTTTATGGCGGACAACTACAAGACTACGTAAAGAATGAAAACATAAAACGCTTGGCAAAAGAAGGCGCATTGTTAACCAATGTTTTTTGCACCAATTCTATTTGCACTCCTAGCAGAGCTAGTATTTTAACAGGTCAGTACAGTCATGTAAATCAAGTTTTTACATTAAACGAGCCTTTACCTGAAGGTCATCCAAATATTGCCAAAGCACTAAAAACTGCTGGATACCAAACTGCACTTATTGGTAAGTGGCATTTAGTTAAAAAGCCTGAAGGATTTGATTATTTTAATGTATTACCTGGACAGGGTAGATATTGGGATCCACTTTTAAAATCAAGTGATAGCTGGAAAGATGGTTATGACACATCACAGGCAGTTGAATACAAAGGATTTTCAACGGATGTTATTACAGATCTTACAATACAGCATTTAAAAGAAAGAGATTCAACAAAACCTTTTCTAATGTTTTGCAATTTTAAAGCTACCCATGAGCCTTTTGATTATCCTAACCGTTTCAAGTCACTTTATGAAGGAGTGGAGATTCCTGAACCAGAATCATTGTTTGATTTCAATCCTGAAACGACAGGTAGAACTTTTATAGGTCAGAAACTTGAGGTTTTAGCAAATCGTTGGGAACAGGCAACAAAAGATCCAGAAAATTGGTGGACCACATATCCTGGATTGCCGTTCTCAATAGATGGTTTGGATAGTATTCAAGCCAGAAAGAAAATATATCAAAAACTTGTGAAGGATTTTATGAGATCTGGCGCAGCAATTGATGACAATATTGGTAAACTTTTAGATTTTTTAGAAACAGAAGGTATTGCTAACAATACGATTGTAATTTATACTGCAGATCAAGGGTATTTTTTAGGTGAGCACGGTTTTTTTGACAAGCGCCTTATTTATGAGGAATCTTTAAGAATGCCATTTGTAATACGTTACCCAAAAGAAATTAAAGGCGGAAAGAAAATTGATGATATCATTCTAAATATAGATTTTGCGGCTTTATTATCAGATTATGCTGGTGTTACAAAACCAGACTTTATACAAGGTGAAAGTTTTAGAGATAATTTAAAGGGAAACACTTCTCCAAACTGGCGATCTCAAATGTATTACAGATACTGGCTTCATAGTCCAGAACGCCCTGCTCATTTTGGTTTAAGAAATAAGCGATACAAGCTTGCATTTTTTTATGGTCAAGATCTTGGTAAAAAAGGTACGTCAAAAATAACAACAGCTCCTAATTGGGAATTTTATGATCTTCAAAATGACCCTCATGAATTATATAATGCTATTGATAATGAAAAATATCAAGATATTATTGAAGAAATGAAAACAGAAATAGTGAATGAGCGAACAAAATACCGAGATTTGGATGTAAATTCCGAAATTATGAAAGAAATTTTATCGCAAAACTTAAATTAAATTCAATAAAATTTTAATTATTAAGCATTACTGGCATCACGAGCATGGTGATTTGTTCACCTTCATCAAGACCATCAACAGGAGTTAAAAGTCCAGCTCTGTTTGGCAAACTCATCTCAAGTTGCACTTCATCAGAACTTAAGTTGTTAATCATTTCAGTTAAAAAACGAGAGTTAAAGCCTATCTGCATATCGTCACCTTGGTAATCACAAGTAAGACGCTCTTCGGCTTTGTTGCTATAGTCAATATCTTCAGCAGAAATATTTAATTCTGCACCAGCAACCTTTAGGCGAATTTGATGTGTGGTCTTGTTCGAAAAAATACTCACACGACGCACAGAATTTAAAAACTGTGTTCTATCTATGGTTAATTTATTCGGATTTTCTTTGGGAATTACAGCTTCGTAATTTGGATATTTACCATCTATTAGGCGACATATTAATTCTGTATTATCAAAAGAGAATTTAGCATTAGAATCATTATATTCTATAGTAACATCTTCTTCACTTCCTAATAAAATTCCCTTTAATAGATTTAAAGGTTTTTTAGGCATAATAAATTCTGCTTCCTGATTTGCACTTACATCCTCACGTCTGTATTTCACTAATTTATGTGCATCTGTTGCAACAAAAGTTAATCCGTCTTTAGAAAATTGAAAAAACACACCACTCATTACTGGTCTTAAATCGTCATTACCAGCCGCAAAAATAGTTTTACTAATTGCTGTTGCAAAAACATCTCCTGATAAAGTTGTTGAGCTAGGATCTTCAAGTGCTACTGCATTAGGAAATTCTGATCCATTAGCGTAAGCTAAAGCATACTTTCCATGATTAGAACTTATTTCAACAGTATTATTATCTTCAACAATAAAGGTTAAAGGTTGCTCTGGAAATGTTTTTAAAGTATCTAATAGCAATCGAGCTGGCAATGCAACACTTCCACTATTATCGCTTTCTACAGTTAATTTAGCCGACATTGTAGTTTCTAAATCACTTGCCGAAACTGTTAGTTCTGTATTGCTTAATTCAAATAAAAAATTATCTAAAATGGGTAAGGTGTTGGAGTTATTAATAACGCCTCCTAAAACTTGTAATTGTTTGAGTAAATATGTACTTGATACTATAAATTTCATGTGTATCTAAAAGAGTTAATGTTCTAAAGTTGTTTAAAAATACAAATATATCTTATAGCTATTAATATAGGAAACAAACTTATCAACATTTAAGTGCTATATTTTTTTCTTCTATAGTAATTAAAGGCGAAACCAAAACCTGCCAGTAATATTATTGGTAGGATAACGTTGGTTAATTGCCAGGTTAATTTTTGGTTCGCAATTTTTTGCTGGTCAAGAAATGCGACTTCAATGTTTTTGGTTCTAATATTTATAAGTCCATCATCATCCAAAAGATAGTTAACGGCATTAAGTAAGAATTCCTTATTGCCAAAGGTTTGCCCTGTCCAACGGTCAAACCCTAGTTCTTGTGCACCGTTTCTGCCAATGTCATTTTTTATAACATCGCCATCTGCTATAACGATCATTTTGGTCGGTATGCTTTTATTTTTCTCTTCCGATAGTTCAAAGGGCTTTATTCTATTTTGGTATACCGAGGTAAATTCACCTTCCAATAAAACGGCAAGCGTTTGGCTCCCTTGACCAAAAAGTGATGGGTCCTGTTCTTTGGTAACAATATCCAGGCTTATTTGTTCTGGGGTGCCTTCCAGTTTACTAGTAGGTGCGCTTTCTAATAGAATTGTCTTTTTTATGCTGTTTTTTAGCGTGTCAATTTGGTTGGCAAAATCAAACCTAACCAGATTGATGTTGTTAACAATGGCATGATTGTTATTGCCCAAGGCCAATGGAGAGTAAGGCCATTGTACACTTTGAAACTGTGAGTCACTGCCCTCACCGATTGCCAGGGTAATTGGGGCCGAATAAAGTGAACTTACAATGACCGGATTTATACGAACGCCATATTTAAAAAAGAAATCGGTTAAATTTAAGTCTCTTGCAATGGCAATGCTGCTACCCGTGTCGTTGTACAAACTATCCTTTTCAATGGCAACGTTATCCACGAGCC
>JARRKS010000092.1:0-5470 GCA_037387865.1 Flavobacteriaceae bacterium | reverse complement strand
TAATTAACCAATTATCAAAGATTCTTAATTTCTCTCTGTTAACTGGATTTAAGTACATTGGTAACAAGTCTATTGCAATGTGTTTGTTTTGTCCAGATGCATAAGCGGCTCCTAAAATCCCAACCCAAATCATTAAAAATCGAGCTAATTCGTCTGTCCACGAACTTTGTTCTGCCATGACGTAGCGTGTAAAAACGCCCCAAAGCACATCAATTACCATGATGGCAAGCAGTATGGAAAGTGTCCATCCTAACAAACTGTCTATTTTTGGTTTAAATTTTAGCATAACTATTGAGCATTTTTAATTTCAATTGCCAAATCATACAATTCTTTATCTTGATTTTGAAGATCTTCAATCATACCTTTTGATTGACTTTCAAAAACCGACTTATCTGGTGTTGTCACTTTTACTCCAGCTTCAATAATAGCTTTCATGGCTTCATCTTCGGCTTTTGCCCAAAGTTCTCTTTGATATACAGTTGCTTTTTTTACGGCGTCCATTAACCAGATTTTTTCCTGATCACTTAACCGATTCCAAACTCATAATGTTTAGAAGTGTGGAAACTTGGTAAATTATTTTCTGCTCCATCAACAACACCCTGTTGTAAAGCTGTGTATAATTCTCCCCATGAAATGGGTGTTGGTGCACCTCCTAAAGTTTTTACCATTTCTATAGCTGTAGGGCTTTGCATGACACGAATTTTTAATCCTTCTAAATCTTTGGGTGAACTAATTTCGCGCTCTTTCGTATAAAACGAACGATTTCCAGCATCAAAATAAGTTAAACCTCGCAACCAATATTCTTCGCCATCCAATAATAATTGTTGTCCTATTTCGCCATCATATATTTTAAAACGGTGTGGATTATCTCGAAACAAATACGGATATCCAAAAACCTTTAAGCGAGGTGAAAAGTTCTCCATAACTGCTGCTGATACTTTAGTCATTCCTAAACTACCTATCTGCAACAATTCTAAACATTGACGTTCTGAACCTAATTGACTACTTGGATAAATTTCAATCCTTAATTTTCCATTTGAATTTTCAGCAACTTTTTCTGCCATAAATACCATAGCCTCGTGTACTGGGTGAGAAACTGGCAAACTATGAGCAAGCTTGATGCTTTTATGTGACTGCTTTTCTTTACATGAAAAAAGAACAGAACAACATAAAAGTATAGCTAAATATTTTTTCATTTAAATTCTTGAATAATTTTTAAAGAATATCTAACCGCTTCGGTAATTTTATCATATTCTTTATTGGTAATCCACTCTTTTTTAATGAGCTTCGAACCCATACCTACACAAGAAGCTCCAGCTAGCATCCAATCGCTTAAATTTTCTCGCGTTGGTGCAACGCCTCCAGTAGGCATAATGTTAATCCAAGGACAAGGCGCTTTTACATTTTTTATAAATCCAGAACCATACACCGAACCTGGAAATAATTTAACTAATTCGCAACCTAAATCATAAGCTTTTGCCATTTCAGTTAGTGTACCGCAACCTGGTGAACAAGGAATATTTTGAGTTAAACAATGTTTTACCACAGCCTCATTAAAATATGGCATCACAATAAATTTAGCGCCTAAATCAATATATTTTTGAGCCGTTTCAACATCTACAACAGAGCCAACTCCAACTTGAATATCTGGAGATAAGTCATCAATAAATTCTTCAAAAACTGACAACGCATAATCACCTCTATTGGTATATTCAAAAAATGGACTTCCACCTTGATAACAGGCTTCTATAACGGATTTTACAACATTTGCATCTGTATGATTAAACAATGGCATTAATCCAATTTGTATGATTTTATCTATCATTTATATTGTTCTTAAGTTGAGATTCCTCACATTCGTTCGGAATGACATTTCATTTTAATTATTTTATTGACTATCGTGCAACACGTCCTGATGCATCACCACCCATTAATTTTTCAACTTCTGGCACTGTAACCAAGTTTGCATCTCCATAAATGGTATGTTTTAAACAGGATGCTGCTACTGCAAAATTTAAAGCATCTTGGTCGTTATCGTATGTGTTTAATCCGTAGATTAATCCACCCATAAAACTATCGCCACCACCAACGCGATCAACAATATGTGTGATTTGATATGTTGGTGACTTTACCATTTCTTTTCCGTTGTACATCACGCCTGCCCAAGTATTGTGCGATGCACTTATTGAACCTCTTAAAGTTGTAATTACTTTTTTAGCTCTTGGGAATTTTTCCATCATTTGTGTACATACAGATAGAAAAGCTTCAGCTGACACATCGTGTCCATCTTTATGAACATCTAATCCTTTTGGGTGAATACCAAAATGTTTATGTGCATCTTCTTCATTTCCTAAAACTATATCGCAATATGATGTTAATTCTGTCATGATGTCTTCGCGTTTAGCATCATCACAATAATTCCAAAGTTTTGCTCTATAATTTAAATCAGTTGAAATAGTTACTCCCATTTCACTTGCTACTTTTACAGCTTCTAAACAGGCATCTGCAGAGCTTTGAGAAATAGCTGGTGTAATACCTGTCCAATGAAACCAATGTGCATCTTTAAAAACAACTTTCCAATCTATCATTCCTGGTTCTATGGTTGACATAGCAGAATGTGCTCTGTCATAAACCACTTTACTACCACGACTTACGGCTCCTGTTTCCAAGAAATAAATTCCTAATCTGTCACCTCCAAAAGCTATATGATTTGTACCCACATTTCGCTTACGCATTTCCATGAGAGCACATTCTCCTATATCATTTTTTGGCAATCGAGTGACAAACTCAACATCCAAACCATAGTTTGCCAGAGAAACAGCAACGTTAGACTCACCTCCTCCATAAATTACATTAAACTCATTGGCTTGTGAAAACCTTAACTGATTTTTTGGAGCTAACCTTAACATGATTTCTCCAAATGTCACTATTTTTTTCATTTATAATTTTTAATTGAAAATTCTAATTCACTTTTTCTTTCTTTAATTTTGGAAAGTTAAAATAGGTCTTTGCGTTGTTATAACAAATATCGCTTACTATTTCTCCAATCCATTTAATATCGTTAGGCAATTCTCCTTTTTTGATATCATTTCCAAAAATATTACATAGAATACGTCTGTAATATTCATGTCTGGGAAAGGATAAGAAACTTCTACTATCGGTTACCATTCCTAAAGAGCAACTTAAAAGTCCCATATTTGAAAGGCTATTAATTTGGTTAACAATACCTTCTTTTTGATCTAAAAACCACCATGCTGCTCCAAACTGGACTTTCCCTTTCAATCCATCTTCACTAAAATTTCCAGCCATTGTTGCGAAAACATCATTATCAGATGGGTTGGAATTATATATTATTGTTTTTGGTAAATTACCATTGTCGTTCAGTCTATTCAAAAACTTTGCAAGTTGTTCAGCTTGCTGGTAATCTCCAATACTATCTACACCAGCATTTATACCAATTTTTTCCAATAACGCTTTGTTTGCATCACGAATTGGACCTAAATGCAATTGCATAGTCCAACCCTTTTCGGCATAAAGTTCTCCTAAATAAAATAAAATAGCAGATTTGTATTTTATCTTTTCAGTTGAAGAAATATTTTTATCTGAAATTCTTTTTTCTAAAATTAGTTCTATTTCCTTTTTAGTGAAATTTTCGCCATATGCATGAGGTAATCCATGATCAGAAAGGCGACAACCATTCTCATGAAAATAATTAATTCTATTTTTTATAGCTTCTAATAGCGACTCAAGATCTGTAATCTTAACTTTAGATATTTTAGAAAGTGTGTTGATGTAATCTACAAAATCTATTTTCTCTAAATCTATTATGGAGTCTGGTCTAAAGGTTGGAAAAACTTGAATATTGAAATTAGAGTTTATTATCTTTTTATGATTTGATAAATCATCTAATGGATCGTCTGTTGTACAAATAACTTCAACATTCATTTTTTTAAGTAATCCTTGTGCTGAAAATTCAGGTAAACTCAATTTATCATTACATAAATTGTAGATTCTATCTGCAGACTCTAAATTCAAACTTTCCTTAATATCAAAATATCTTTTTAGCTCTAAATGAGACCAATGATACAGTGGATTTCTCATTGCATAAGGAATTGTATACGCCCACTTTTCAAATTTTTCCTTATCTGATGATTTTCCAGTTATGTATTTTTCTTCAACGCCTAAACTTCGCATTGCTCTCCATTTGTAATGGTCTCCTTCTAACCAAAGTCTGGTGAGGTTTACAAATTTTCTATTATTAGCTATTTCCGAAGAAAGTAAATGATTATGGTAATCAATAATTGGTTGTTTTTTAGCATAATCATGATAGAGCTCTTGTGCATATTTAGTCTCCAATAAAAAATTGTCTGTAATAAAATTCTTCATATCTTAAATCTTTTTTGGGACTTGCTAGTTTACTGTAATTAATAATTCTACCATTTTAGGTGCGCCTATTTCAAAGCTGCGTTTCATTGGGCTAGAACCGCCAATGTAAACCTTAAAATCACCAGATTCTATAAGACGTTCTCCTTCATTATTTACCATTTCGAACATCTTGGGTGTCATATTGAATATTGCCTTTTTCGATTCTCCGGGAGCTAAAGTAATTCTTTTTATAGCATTGAGTTGAAAATTAGGCACCTTTACTGAAGCCTCAATATCTGAAACATAGAGTTGAACTACTTCATCTGAAGTAAAATCACCCATATTAGTAACCACAACTGAAACTGAAACAGTATCATTTTTTGAAATTATGTTTTCAGATACTTTTGCATCTGAATAACTAAACGTCGTGTAACTCAAACCAAATCCAAAAGGATATAATGGGTCTTGATTCATATACTTGTAAGTTCTTCCATCCATAGAATAGTCTTCATAATCTGGAAGTTGGTCAAACGACTTTGGAAACGTTATTGGTAATCTACCCGATGGCGATACTTTACCAAAAATAACATCTGCAACAGCATTTCCACCTTCCTGTCCTGGATACCAAACTAATAAAACAGCATCAGAAAGCTCTTCAACTTCAGCAAGGTTCATGGGGCTTCCACCTGTAATTATAGTAACAATAGGTTTCTTATCTTCGGGATTACTATCTGCTGCTCTTCTCAATCCACGTAGGTAATCCATTTGAGATTTAGGTAAATTATAATCCAATCTATCGCCTTTTGTTTTTGAAGCAATCGAGGCACCTTCCTCACCTTCTATTAATCCATTAATACCTAAAGCAACAATTGTAACATCACTACTTCCAGCATTTCCAGTTGCATAGTCCAAAGGGTTTTCTTTTGGAACTGTCAACATTGCACCCATTCTGTATTGAAGTTGACTTGCAGGATCTACTGCTTGTGCAAGACCTAGTTTCGCAAAAGAAAAGAAACCAAAGCCGGGAACGCTTAAAAACCCCTAAAATTCAATCTGTTAAATATAAATATATTTTGTAAATTTTCGCCCTTCAGAAATTCCCAAG
>JARRKS010000091.1:0-4965 GCA_037387865.1 Flavobacteriaceae bacterium | reverse complement strand
GAATAAATTTTAAAAATACAGTTGAGCAGGATATTGACTTTAATTACATCGAATATTTATATGCCTTCAATGGTGCAGGAGTATCAATCGGTGACATTAATAATGATGGTCTAGAGGATATTTATTTTACTTCAAATCAAAATTCTAATAAGTTATACCTAAACCAAGGTGATTTTAAATTTGTTGATGTAACTAAAGATGCTGGTTTGGAAGATAATGAAGGATGGTCCACAGGAGTAACTATGATAGATGTGAATAATGATGGTTGGTTGGATATTTATGTATGTAAATCAGCATCTTTAAAAAATGAAGAACTCAGGAGAAACAAGCTTTTTATCAATCAAAAAGATGGAACTTTTAAAAATGAAGCGAAAAAATGGGGATTAGATGAAAATGGCTTTTCCATTCAGTCTTACTTTTTTGATTATGATAAAGATGGGGATTTGGATATGTATTTAGTAAATCATCGCCCTGATTTTAGTGAAAGTAACAAAGTTGAAATTAGATCCGAGAGGTTTCATTATAAACAAACATCAGACCATTTATTTAGGAATGATGGAGATAAGTTTACTGATGTTACACTTAAAGCTAAAGTTCTTAATAAAGATTGGGGATTAAGTGCTTCTATAGGTGATTTTAATAATGATGGTTGGTTGGATGTATATGTAGCAAACGATTTTATAAATCCAGATTATTTATATATCAATAACAAAGATGGTACTTTTTCAAACCAAATAGACACTAGATTTAAGCACATACCATATAATGGCATGGGGTCAGATTATGCAGATATTAACAATGATTTTTTGCCAGATTTAGTAGTATTGGATATGTTAGCCGAAGATCATAGGCGTGGAAAAGAAAACATGGCTTCTATGAACACAAAAGGCTTTTGGAAAATGGTAGAATCGGGTTATCATTATTCATATATGGCAAATGTCCTTCAATTAAACAACGGCAATGGTTCTTTTAGTGATATTGGTCAATTGGCAAATATTTCTAAAACTGATTGGAGCTGGGCGCCATTAATTGCTGATTTTGATAATGATGGGTATAAAGATATTTTCGTTTCTAATGGTATTGAAAGAGAATTAGGCAATCAAGATTATAAAAAGGAATCTCGAAGACAGCAAAAAGAAAAAGGTGCCATGACTGTTGAAGAAATGATGAATCTTATGCCCTCGGAAAAAATCGCCAATTATATATTCAGAAATAACGGTGATTTTACTTTTACAAAAATGGCTGAAGAATGGGGTTTAAGTAAAAAAGTGAATACAAATGGAGTGGCTTATGCCGATTTAGACAACGATGGCGACTTGGATTTGGTCATGAACAATATGTCAGACCCTGCAACTATTTATAAAAATAATTCAACAGGTAACTATATAAACATTAATCTAATTGGAGATGATAAAAATATAAAGGCTGTTGGAGCTAAAGTTAAGGTCTATTCAAAAGAAAAAACACAATTACAAGAATTGTTTCCATCCAGAGGATATCAATCATCTATGGGCTATCAAATTAACTTTGGATTTGGTAATGAAGAAATGATTGATAGAATTGAAGTTATTTGGGGTGATAATTCTGTATTGGCAATGGATAATATAAAGGTGAACCAAACCCTAACATTCAATAAAAAATACTTTAAGTTTGATGGTGAAATGCCTCATAAAGTCACTCAAAATTTTACAAGCATTGATCCTGATAGTTTAGAATTAACTTACGTGCATCAAGAAAACAATTTTAATGACTTTGATTTACAGACATTATTACCTCAAAAGCAATCCCAAAAAGGACCTGCAATGGCCGTGGCAGATATAAATAGAGATGGTCTGGAAGATTTTTATATAGGCGGAGCATTAAATCAGGCAGGTGAAATGTATATTCAAACCCAAGATGGAAAATTCAATAAATCAAATGAATCCTTATTTTCAAGAGAAAGTAAATACGAAGACATAACATCATTGTTTTTTGATGCAGATACTGATGGGGATATGGATTTGTATGTTGGAAGTGGCAGTTATGAAGTTGGGGAGAACAGTCCTTTGCTTCAAGATCGACTTTATTTAAACGATGGTAAAGGTAATTTTTCAAAATCTAATAGATTACCCAAAATGTTAGGGGTTACCAAAGCTGTTGCTGCCAATGATTTTGATGGAGATGGTGATATTGACTTGGTTATTGGCGGACAGGTAATTCCAGGAAAATATCCCCTTTCATCGAAGACCTATTTACTTAAAAATGAAAATGGGCAATTTATTGATACTACTGAAGAGCTGGCTTATGAACTTTCAGAAATTGGAATTGTAAACGATTTGTTGTTTACAGATTACGATGGAGATGGTGATAAAGATCTAGCAGTTGTTGGGGAATGGTTCCCAATCACTTTTTTTACAAACCAAAATGGTAAACTTTCAAAATCCAATATTTCAAGTTTAAATAACACTGAAGGTTGGTGGAATACTATCATGGAAGTAGATTTGGACAAAGATGGCAAGATGGATTATCTGTTGGGTAACTTGGGTGACAACAACAAGTTTCGTCCATCAAAAGAAAAACCCCTCCACATCTATTCCACCAATTTTGATGAGGATGGAAAATACGATATGATTTTGAGCAAGTACTACAAAGGCAAACTGGTGCCCGTACGGGGTAAAGAATGTTCTACTGAACAAAACCCTTTTGTAAGTGAAAAAATCCAGACGTACAAAGAGTTTGCCAATTCTACCTTGGTAGATATTTATGGAGAAGAAGAATTGAATGTGGCCTACCACAGAAAAGTGCATGAATTTGGCAGCGTTTATTTAAAAAACAAAGGAAGTAGTACTTTTGAAGTCCTAAAGCTTCCTACCACGGCTCAATTTGGTCCAACAATGGCTTTTGAGATGGCCGATGTAAACAAAGACGGTTATTGGGATGTTTTAGGAGTTGGAAGTATTTACGAGTCAGAAGTGGAAACCATTCGTTACGATGCTAACACGGGCTATATTCTTTTAGGAGATTCTAAAGGAAATCTAACTCCGCAGGCAGACATTAGCTTTTTTACTCAAGGTAATGTAAAGGATATGAAAAAAATAACTATTGCTGGTAAAGAGTGCTTTTTGATAGCCAATAATAATGCGGGATTAACAATTTTTAATATCAAATAGTGCTATTAAAATTATGCATGAGTTGTAATTAGTATTTCTAATTATTCGTCATCATTAATTTCTCTTGTTTTTTCGAGTAATTCAGCTAGACTAGATCAATTTAAGCCATTCTTTTTCGCTTCAGCTAATGTTTTTTCAGCTTGATTTAATTTATCTAATTTTATGTAAGCTTTTGCTAATTCTTCGGCAGATTTGCTACTTTCTTCAAAATAATTATATCTGTAGAAATAAAAGGCAGCTTTTTTATAATCTCCTTTTTTCATACACATGTCTCCGGCCATTTTATATACTGTAGCTTGTTCTGGGTATTCAAAAATTAAAGTTTGTGCAATGTCCAGACCTTTTTCAAAATCTTTATCTGCTTCGTACATTTTATATGCTATGGCCATAGCATCGTCCCATTTCATAATATTTCTGTTAATGTCTTGTGCAAATTTTGTTTCTGTATATTTTCCTTTTATATTTTTATTATTAATTGAATCATTTACCAAAATACTATGATTTATGTTATAAGGCCATGATATTTTTAATTTGTCTATGAGAATTATTCCTTGAATTGAATCGATTAGTGAAACTGGAATATCTTGTATGGCTTCTTCATATGGTATATAATTATGCCAATTACTCAATAATTTTAAATCTTTTATTTTATTGTAGAAGGCATCAGCCATTAAAAACTGTCCTTCTATGTTGGGATGTACATGTTCGGTCATTAACTCTTTACCTACAATTCCATTTTTGGAATGCATTTCAAAAATAGATTTCATATCTACTAAAGATGTATTATATTCTTTAGATAGTTCTATTATTAATTCGTTGATTTTCTCTGGCGCTCTAAATCTTAAAAGGTCTAGTTCCTTTGCAAGATGCAAATACTTTTTAGCTGTATCTTTATTCTTTTGTAAATAAAAGGAGCCCAAACTATAAGCTGCATGAGCATTTTTGTTTGCTATTTTTTTAGCTTCAGGTTTTTCTTTTTCTAATGCTTCATTAAATTCATCTATATTGGGAATTGTGTCACTTATAAAAGGAATAATATCTTTTTCATTGCTTACAACAGTTGATAAAATCACAGGTATGTCATGGTTGCTGTATTTTGATAAGATTTTTTTAAGATTGTTTTTATACTGATTAATACCATCTAAATATACTTCAGAATTATATGGAATATGTTGTTCTTTAGCCATAACCTCCATTAAAGATGTTGTTCTATTAGATGGTTTTTGGATATTTGAACTAGCAATTTTATAGTAAGTGTTTTCTAATAGTTGAAAAAAACGTAATTTTTTTAGCGTAAGATACGACTGTATTACCAATGGATAAGAACCATAAGTAATAGATGAACCAACACCTAAAGCTCCATAGTACTCATTATGACCTGCATATATAATGACTAAATCTGGTTTTTGCTTTATAATATCATTCGTTAAATCAAGAAGTGTATAGGAGTTTACAGCAGTCATTCCTGTATTTATAACCTCAATATTTTTATTGGGAAATGTAAAAGACAACCTATGCTTTAGCATTCTTGGAAATGAACCACCCTTGTAAAACGGAAAACCTACTACTGTTGAAGCACCCTGTACGAAAACTCTAAATGTACTATCTGTTTTAGTTTTTAAAAATAAATCAGATTGATTATCTGATCTATAATCATTGTCTCTAAAGTATTTTTTTGCCATATTCTTATTCATAACCAAATAATCAGGCTTATTTTCCATAGATATTCTATGAAATAGGTGATAGTCTTCACCATAATTAGTTATTCTTAAAATCATTTCAAAAATCAGAATGATAATAAACGGGATAGAAATAG
>JARRKS010000090.1:0-9424 GCA_037387865.1 Flavobacteriaceae bacterium | reverse complement strand
CCTGCCTTCACCAATTTTGGTAAATAGGTATTTAATGAATGATGTGGAAAACCTGCAAGTTCGGTTTCGCTTTCACTACCTGCACCACGTTTGGTTAAAATAATATTTAAGATTTTGGCTGTTTTTACAGCATCTCTTCCAAAGGTTTCATAGAAATCACCAACACGAAACAGCAACAAGGCATCAGGATACTTTGCCTTAATTGTATTGTATTGTTTCATTAAAGGTGTTTCCTTTTTTGCCAATGTTATGTGATTTTAAATCTTATTTTTGTAACCTGAACAGAATTGCTAATGTACTTATAATTTGATGTTTTGTAAAGTAGAAAACATAGAAGTTATCTACAATTGTTGACAAATATTACCATGAGAAAGTTAAAAAATAGCGAGTTAGATAGATTAAGTGTTGGTGAGTTTAAAAATTCTGAAAAAACACCTATAATCGTTATTCTTGATAATATTAGAAGCCTAAATAATATTGGCTCTGTGTTTAGAACGAGTGATGCATTTTTAGTTGAAAAAATATATCTCTGTGGTATTACTGCAAAACCACCTCATAAAGATATACACAAAACTGCTTTGGGAAGTACTGAAACTGTTGATTGGGAATATGTTGAAAGTACATTAGAACTTGTTGAAGAATTAAAAACTGAAAACGTAAAAATCTGTTCTATAGAACAAGCTGAAAATGCAACCATGCTTAATGAATTTACGCCAGAACAAAACACAACCTACGCTTTGGTTTTTGGTAACGAAGTAAAAGGCGTTTCTCAAGAGGTTGTTTCTGCTAGTGACCTTGTCATAGAAATTCCACAATTTGGCACCAAGCATTCGCTTAATATTTCGGTAAGTTGTGGCGTTGTGGTTTGGGATGTATTTTCGAAGTTGAAAACTTTGTCATCCTGAACTCGATTCAGGATCTAAATAAATTCCGCATCAAGTGCGGAATGACAAATATTTAGCTTGATTCTTGATTTAAAAACTTCTAACTTCGCTTACTGGTTAATAATGTTTTAGGCGCCAATTAGAATAAAACATCCTAGAAGAGATTGATTTTTGTTTATTAAATTCCTACAGAAGAAAGATTTAATATTATTCTGAACATGCAAAAGAGAATTTTACTCATAAATAATGAGACCCATTTTATTGATGATTTAACCTCTGCTTTGAGTCAACATAGCATAGATATAATTAAGTTTCAGACGGTGAAACCTACAGATGTTGAGGTGTACGATTGTGTTATTTTGTCAGGCGGTGGAACTGCAGGTGAGGTATCGGAAAGTGAGCAATTATACAAAAGCGAAATCAAAATAGTTCATGAAGCAAGAGTGCCCATTTTTGGCATTTGTGAAGGATTCCAAGTTATTGGGGCTGCGTATAATTCTGATTTCCGGATCTTAAAAAATTATAGGAAAGGGATTAACAATGTTCGAATACTAATTGATGACCCCATTTTTAAGGGTTTGAAAAAGATGCAATTGCGTGTATTTGAATATCATCATATTGCGATTAAGCATCTTAATGATGAGTTAATTCCACTCGCTGTTTCGGAGGATGGGATTGAAGTGATGAGACATAATAATAAGTTGATTTATGGTTCTCAATTTCATCCTGAAGAGCTGCAAGATGGAAATTTTGGGCATGCATTATTGCATAATTTTTTATTGTTGATTTAAATCATATTTTAACAAAGGCTTTAGCTAATTGGAACGGAAAAATTCTGTCCAACTATTCCACAACATAACCATTACCAAACCACTGGACGTCATTGAATAAAAGATGAATAAATTTATTCGAAGAAGAAAAAAAGAACTTGGATTAGGAGAACTTATTGCGATAGCTTTAGGAGGCATGGGATTGCAATCCTAATTGGAGGCGTTTTGGCTTTGTTTGCAGCTTATTCATATGTTAAGTTGGCACTACTCTATAAAGACGAAGGTGCAACATATTCATTTTTCAAAAAATCATTCCCAAATAATGAGCTTGCTTCATCTGTGATCGGATGGCTAATTGTTTTTGGATATATCAGCACTTTAGCTTTGTATGCATTTACGTTTGCATCCTATTTCTGTAGTCAAATTGAAACCCTAAATCATCCAATTTGGCAAAAAATAATCGCAGGGCTAATTATTTCTCTTTTTGCGATAGTCAATTTAGTCAGCGTAAAAGGAATGGGTAAAATGGAAGATATTTTGGTCTATTCAAAAATTGTGATTTTGTTATTTATATCAGGGTTACTTAGTGGAAAAGGAGATATTCAAAACCTACTTCCCGTATTTGAAAGTCAAACTACACTTACTCAAATTTTAATTGTATCAGCAATAACTTTTGTAGCCTATGAAGGATTTCAATTAGTTATACACGCCTACAATGAAATGGACAATCCGCAAAAAAATATTCCTAAAGCGATTTATTCATCAATTGGAATTGCAACAATACTTTATTTAATCCTTTCAATCGCTGCACTATCCACTATTCCAAAAGAAATGATTATTGAAGATAAAGAGTATGCCTTGGCTGCTGGAGCTGGAACCTTTTTAGGACAATTCGGGCGTTTTATTGTGATTTTTGGTGCATTATTAGCAACTTCAAGTGCAATAAGCTTGCTAGCTACAGGTGGTTTACAAGTTATATTAGAGTTTGGAAGTATCACTTTTATTATTGTTTCATTGTTAATGGCTTATACGAATTACAAAAAAAGGATTGAAACAAAATCCTCTCTTGCAATAACACTTACCGCGTTGGTAGGATTGTTGCTAGCCGGGTTACTAATAATATATTTTGAATTTAATGAAAACAAAGAGCAATTTATATACATACTAATCATATATATCCTACTCGGCATAGGGGCATTTTTTTATTCCAAGAAGAGCAAAACGAACGCCCAGCAAAATATCTAGTACTTATCTATTGACTCAATCACGATATACATTCCTATCGTACCTAAAATTACTCATTACAAATATCATCCAGAATACTTAAATAATCTTCCCTATTTTTTACAAAGTCTTTATTAGAAATGTCAATAATTTTTACATTAAAATCGGTTTGGTTCTTTAAGAATTCTAAATAACCTGCATTGATTTTTTCCAAGTAATCGTCTGCAATATCTTTTTCGTAATCTCTGCCTCGTTGCTTTATGTTTTCTTGAAGACGCTCTGTATTTTGATACAAATACACATATAAATCTGGTTTGGCAATGTCTTTATACATTAAATAAAAGAGTTTTCGGTAGAGCTTGAATTCATCTTCTGGCAACGTAATCTTTGAGAAGATAAGTGATTTAAAGACATCGTAATCGCTCACAATAAAATCTTTGAACAAATCTAGTTGCGATAAGTCATCACTTATTTGTTGGTATCTGTCTGCCAAAAAAGACATTTCTAAAGTAAACGCATAGCGTTGTGGTTCCTCGTAAAATTTTGGTAGAAAAGGATTGTCTGCAAAGCGTTCTAAAATGAGTTTGGCATTAAAATCGTACGATATTTTGGTAGCCAAACTTGTTTTACCTGCACCTATATTACCTTCAATAGCAATGTAATTGTAGTCTGAAAAGTTGTACTGTTTGCTTGGGTTTTTCAACCAAATATTTGTTGGCTTTAAAACACTTTCGTCTCCACATTCCTCAAATAAAAAAGACACTTCTTTATCAAACTTTGGATGTTTTACTTTTGAAGCAATATCATTTAAAGGTTGCAGAACAAACTTACGGTTTTGCATTTCTGGATGTGGTATCTTTAATGCTTTGGTATCTATAACCTCATCTTCAAAAAAGATAATATCTAAATCTATTGTGCGCGATTCATATATTTTCTTTTTACTGCGAACTCTACCTAAAGACTTTTCAATAGCTATTAATTCTTTGAGTAGTGTTTTTGCATCAAGTTCAGTCTCTATACAAATGCAGATGTTTAAAAACTCGTCACCATCAAAGCCTAACGCTTGGCTTTTATAAACTTTGGAGATAATAAGTACTTTACCAATCTGGGTGAAAATAAGGTTTATAGCATCCTGAAGGTTTTTAAACTTATCACCTTGATTGCTTCCTAAAGAGATGTAAACTTTTGATGGTTGATTCATAATCTTGAGCAAAATAACTAAAAGAAAATTTATTGCTTTATATTTACTGAAGCTATTTATTCACAATTTTAAATGACATTAAAGGAAAAACTTCTTGCACACAGAATTTACCTGTTATTAGGAGGTTTGTTTATCACTTCGCTTGTCGTTTCTAATTTAATTTTTCAAAAATTTTTTTATTGGTATCCTGTTGACATTGAAGTTTTCGGAACTAAACTTTTTGAATTGTCAGTTGGTATTTTACCTTACCCAATTACTTTTTTAATTACCGATTTAATCAGTGAAATTTATGGTAAAAAAAGAGCTAATGACGTTGTAGTGGTTGGTATTTTCGCATCACTTTTTTCATTATTTATTGTTTTGGTTTCTAATGCTGCTCCAGCTACCCAATGGTCACCTGTTAATGATGGTTTGTTTAAAACTGTTTTTGGAAGCACTGCCATTGCGGTAACTGCAAGCATGATGGCGTATTTGTTTGCGCAATTTATTGATATACAAATCTATCACTTCTGGAAGCGGTTAACTAAAGGCAGACATTTATGGTTACGAAATAATTTCTCAACATTCTCCTCTCAATTTGTAGATACGCTCACTATTTTAATACTATTATGTTCTTTTCATATTATTGAATGGGATAAGTTTTATGGCTTATTAATTTCTGGTTTTTTGTTTAAAGTATTAATCGCCTTATGCGATACACCTTTATTGTATCTCGGTGTTTATTTATTTAGAAAACGATTCAAATTAAAAGTAAATGAGGAAATTCAACTCGTTTAAAAATTACATTCTTTTTAATTTTCCATCTTTTAACCTATTTTATACGTATATATTCTAAAACGTTTTTTATGAAAAAAGCTTTAAAAATTATAATACTAACATTACTCATCATTCTTTGCTTGCTAATTGCTATTCCTTTTGCTTTCCAATCGCAAATTAAAGACATGGTGAAAGGCTTTATAAACCAAAACCTAAATGCCAAAGTAGAATTTGCAGATGTTAGTTTAAGTTTTTTAAGAAGCTTCCCTCAAGCTCATGTAGTAGTAGATGATCTGATCATTACCAACTTTAAGCCTTTTGAAGGTGATACTTTAGCTACTACAAAATCTATTTCTTTTACAATGTCTGTAAAAGAATTATTTAAAAAAGCAGATGAAGCACCTATAATTGTTAATTCAATACATATTGACCAAGCTTTAGTGACCTTAAGAACAGATAAATTGGGAAACACCAATTATGATATTGTAAAAAAAGATGATAACACTTCAACAGGAGAAAGCGAAAGCTTTACGTTTGATATTGAAGACTACAAAATAGACAACAGCATAATTAATTATATTGACCAAAAAAGCAAAATAGACATCTACATTACAGAACTAAACCATTCAGGTAAAGGAACGTTTTCTGCTGAAACATCTGAATTGGACACGCAAAGTGAAGCCAATGTTAGTTTTAGTATAGACAGCACAAAATATTTAAGTAACAACAAAATAAAACTTGATGCTTTAATCGCTCTAGATTTAGACAAAAACATTTACACTTTTAAAGAAAATAAAGGGTTTATCAATCAATTACCATTGGAGTTTTCAGGTTATGTACAGCAATTAGATAATGGTCAAGATGTTGATATTACTTTTGAAAATCCAGAATCGTCTTTCAAAGATTTTCTCGCAGTTATTCCTGAAGTCTATTCAAAAAACATAGCTGATGTTAAGACATCAGGTGACTTCAAGGTAAAAGGGGCAATAAAAGGTTTGATTTCTGAAACTACTATCCCAACTTTAGATATTAGCATAACATCTGATAATGCTTCTTTCAAATATCCTGAATTACCTAAAAGTGTTGAAAACATCACCATCAATACCGTAATAAAAAATACAACTGGTATAGCAGACGACACTTATATTGATATTAAAACATTAAATTTTAAAATTGATAACGATGTGTTTAAATCTACCGCAACCTTAAAAAATATTACTAAAAATATGTTGGTAAATGCAGATATTGATGGTACCATAAATCTGGCAAATATTGCTAAAGCATATCCAATAAAACTTGAAATGCCATTAAGTGGGGTTTTAAAAGCAGATGTAAACACTGCTTTCGATATGAATGCCATTGAAACAAATGCCTACGAGCGTATAAAAAATAGTGGTTACATGAGTGTTTCTGATTTTGTTTATTCATCTAAACAAATGCAAAACCCTGTATATATTTCAAATGCTAATATAAAGTTTACATCTGCAACGATAACACTTAACAACTTTGAAGCAAAAACTGGTCAAAGCGATATAAAGGCAACAGGAACTATAAAAAACTTGTATGGTTTTATGTTTAGCGATAAGGACCTTAAAGGTAATTTCAAAGTTAATTCTAATACATTTGTGTTGAATGATTTCATATCTGAAGATGAAAATACTAATAAAGATAGAAACAAAACTGAATCACTTAAAATCCCTGAATTTTTAGATTGTGCAATCAGTGCAAATGCAAATACAGTTGTATATGATAATCTAAATTTAAAAGATGTTTCAGGTTCTCTTTATATAAAAGACCAAGAAGCTACATTACAAAATTTAACTTCCAATCTTTTTGATGGTATTTTGGCAGTAACAGGTAAAGTATCAACAAAAAATGACATTCCGACTTTTAATCTGAATATGGGCGCGGATGGTTTTGACATTTCAAAATCCTTTAAGAACCTGGATTTAATAAAAGCATTGGCGCCAATTGCCAATGCACTTGATGGTAAAATGAATTCGACTATTAATCTGTCAGGTACTTTAAACGAGAAATTTACACCCAATTTAAATTCCATCAGTGGTAAAGCTTTTGTAGAATTGTTAACTACTTCCATAAATACTGATCAAGCAAAAATTTTAAATGGTCTAGGAGATGCTTTAAATTTTATTAATGTTGAAGATTTAGATCTAAAAGAGCTAAAAACATATTTTGAATTTAGCAATGGTATGGTAAGTGTAAAACCATTTAACCTTTCTTATAAAGATATTGATGTTCAGGTAGCTGGCTCTCATGGTTTTGATAAGTCTTTAAATTATAATGCAACTTTTAATGTTCCTGCAAAATATCTAGGTAGTGAAGTAAACAAACTGATAAGCAAAATAAATGACAATGAAGTAACCAAAATTTCTATTCCAATAACCGCCGATATTACTGGATCGTTTACAAACCCAAAAATAACAACAGATTTAAGTAGTGGCGTTTCAAAACTTACAAAACAACTAATAGAAATAGAAAAACAAAAACTACTTAATTCAGGTACAGTTAAAATTAAAGAGTTACTTGGCGGTTTAAGTGGTATTAATAACGATTCAAAAAATGATACTACTAAAAAAGATTCAACTACAGTTCAAATAGATTCTATAAAAGTAGATACAACTACTTATTTCACATGTTTTTTTATGAAATTACGATTTTTCTTGCTTTTGTCATTAATAAGATTATACTGTAGGAAAAGAAAAAACATATATGAGGCAATTAAAGATTACAAAACAAGTTACCAACAGAGAATCCAAGTCACTAGATAAATACTTACAAGACATCAGTAAGTTACCTATGATAACAGCTGAAGAAGAGGTAGAATTAGCTCAACGGATTAGAAATGATGATCAAATAGCATTAAACAAATTGGTAACTGCCAATCTTCGTTTTGTAGTATCAGTCGCAAAACAATATCAAAATCAAGGTTTAAAATTACCTGATTTAATCAATGAAGGAAATGCAGGATTAGTAAAAGCTGCAAAACGTTTTGATGAAACAAGAGGTTTCAAATTTATTTCATACGCTGTCTGGTGGATAAGACAAGCTATTCTTCAAGCTTTGGCAGAACAATCAAGAATTGTTAGATTACCATTAAATAAAATAGGCTCGATTAATAAAATAAATAAAGCCTATTCTTTTTTAGAACAAGCTCATGAAAGAGCACCAAGCGCTGAAGAAATTGCAAAAGAATTAGATTTAAGCGTCACAGAAGTAAAGCAATCCATGAAAAATTCTGGAAGGCATCTATCTATGGACGCACCACTAAAAGAAGGAGAGACTTCAAGTTTATATGATGTGGTAAAATCTGGAGAATCTCCAAATCCAGACAATAATTTAATGAAAGAATCCTTGAGTGTAGAAATTAACAGAGCTTTAGAAACCTTATCTCCTAGAGAAAGTGATGTCATAAGACTTTATTATGGTTTAGGCAATGAATCGCCATTAAGTTTGGTAGAAATAAGCGAAACTTTTGACTTAACTAGAGAGCGCTTAAGGCAAATTAGAGAAAAGGCTATTAGAAGATTAAGGCATACATCCAAAAGTAAAATATTAAAAACCTATTTAGGGTAATCCTAAACATATAATTATAAAAAACTACTCATGATAAAAATTGAAATAAAAGAAGGTGAAAATATAGAAAGAGCTTTAAAACGTTACAAACGAAAACATCGTAACGTAAAAGTGATGCAAAATATAAGAGAAAATCAGTTTTTTACAAAGAAATCTATTAAACGAAGACGTGAAATACAAAAAGCGTCTTATATCCAGAATTTAAGAGATCAGGAAGAATATTAATATTCAGAAAATAGAAGCACTCAAAATGAGTGCTTCTTTATATTGAAATATTAACAACCAATCCTTCATTAGATCTAATATTAAAAACAGTTTGGTCTTCAAATATTAAATACTGCCCTTTTATTCCAACTAATTTTCCAGAATATTTGTTTGATTTAATTAGGTTCAGACTTTTGGGTTTCTCTGGATATTGATGTACTGGAAATTCTAAATTAGTTTCTGTATTCGTTTGAATAAAATACTCTTTAGCTTCGTCAGGAATGTATTGTTTTAACTGTTCACGCCATGACACCAAATCTTCATCTTTAATTTCATTCTTAAGCATGGTTCTCCAATTAGTTTTATCACTTACATGTTCTTTTAAAGCAACTTCTGTAATTCCTGCTAAATACCGATTAGGCACTTCCACAATTTCTATGGCTTCATGCGCACCTTGATCTATCCAACGTGTTGGTATCTGACTTTTTCTGGTCACACCAACTTTTACATTACTAGAGTTTGCCAAGTATACAATATGTGGTTGTAATTGCACTTTCTTCTCATATTCCAAATCTCTGTCTTCTTTAGTCAGATGTGCTGTACTTAACTCTGGACGCATAATCCAATCTGCAGCTTGAGGTATATCAAAAAAGCAGCTTTTACAAAAGCCTTGCCTATAAATTGGTTTATTTAAGCCACAATTCAAACATTGATATTTTACAAATTCGATGTTTATCGTTTTCTCCAAAAGTTGATTTACATTTATAAAATCGTTTTCAAACACCAAATAG
>JARRKS010000089.1:0-6805 GCA_037387865.1 Flavobacteriaceae bacterium | reverse complement strand
TCAAGGCACTTTTATGCCTTTGTCAGATAATCATTCAGCAAGGGTACCATTAGTCACAGGTTATGTAGACAAAAACAATTTAAACAATGTTTTTACTATGGCCAACAAAACACAAAATGATGAATTTTTAAAGAAGAATGTTGTTGAGATTCATCAAGACACAAATAAAAGAATTTATTTAAGGTTAAGACAATGTAGTTTTAAAGTTCAAATAGGAGACATACATAATTTGGATAAAAAAATAAATAACCTTAAAGCTTTTTATAAGAAAAGCTTAAAAGAAAAAACACTAAATAACTATAGTAAAGTCAATTTACAATTTGATAACCAAGTCGTATGTACCAAATTATAAACTATGGAAGATAATATAGCTGTTGGATTAGACATAGGAACGACCAAAATTGTAGCCATGATTGGTCGCAAGAACGAATACGGTAAAGTTGAGATTCTTGGAATAGGTAAATCTAAAAGCCTTGGTGTACATAGAGGTGTTGTAAACAATATTACGCAAACAATACAATCTATTCAGCAAGCGGTTCAAGAAGCAGAGTTGGCTGCCGATATGCAAATTCAAGGTGTTACTGTTGGTATAGCTGGTCAGCACATTCGTAGTTTACAGCATAGTGATTATATAACAAGACCAAATTCAGAAAATGTAATAGGAGAAGAAGATATTGATAGGCTTATCAATCAGGTTCATAAATTAGTTATGCTTCCTGGAGAGGAAATTATCCATGTTTTGCCACAGGAATATAAAGTTGATGGCCAAGCTGAAATTAAAGAACCAATAGGTATGTATGGTGGTAGACTTGAAGCAAACTTTCATGTCGTTGTAGGTCAGGTTTCATCAATAAGAAATATAGGACGTTGTGTTAAAAGTGCAGGATTAAATCTTGAAAGAATTACTCTAGAGCCATTGGCTTCAGCAAATGCAGTTTTAAGTCAAGAAGAAAAAGAAGCGGGAGTAGCATTAATAGATATAGGTGGAGGAACAACAGATTTGGCCATTTTTAGAGATGGTATTATCCGTCATACTGCGGTTATTCCTTTTGGTGGTAATGTAATCACTGAAGATATTAAAGAAGGATGTTCTATTATAGAAAAACAAGCTGAGCTTCTGAAAATTAAATTTGGTTCTGCTTGGCCAGGAGAGAATAAAGACAATGAAATTGTTTCTATTCCTGGATTAAGAGGAAGAGAGCCCAAAGAGATCACTTTAAAAAATCTTTCTAAAATCATTCATGCACGTGTTGTGGAAATTGTAGAGCAAGTTTATGTAGAGATTAAAAACTATGGGCATGAAGAGCAAAAGAAAAAATTAATTGCAGGAATAGTTTTAACTGGAGGAGGAAGTCAGTTAAAACATTTAAAGCAATTGGTAGAATATATCACAGGGATGGATACCAGAATAGGATATCCTAATGAGCATTTGGCTGGAGATAGTGATGACGATGTTACCAGTCCATTATATGCAACAGCGGTTGGTTTAGTTTTAGATGGACTTAAACATAAGGATCGAAAAACAGATGTTGAAGAAAGTATAGACAATGGTACCGAATCATTAGACGAGAATCAAGAAACTATAAATCAGTCTGTAAAAGAGAGGCGTTCATTTTTGGACAAATTAACAGAAAGAGTTAAAGATTTTTTAGATAACGCAGAATAATTAAATAAAACCAGTAAATAAGAATTTATGAGCAGCAAAAAAGAATTCGAAACCAATATTTCGTTTGACTTACCAAAAAATCAATCAAATGTTATTAAAGTTATTGGTGTAGGTGGAGGAGGCAGCAATGCTATAAACCATATGTTTCAACAAGGCTAAAGAATTAGATGTTTTAACCGTTGGAATTGTTACCATGCCATTTCAGTTTGAAGGTAAAATGAGAAATCAACAAGCTCAAATTGGTATTGAAAACCTACGTAATGTAGTAGATTCTTTGATTGTAATTAATAACAACAAACTTCGTGAAGTATATGGTAACCTAGGTTTTAAAGCAGGTTTTTCTAAAGCTGACGAAGTGCTTTCTACCGCTGCTCGTGGTATAGCCGAAGTTATAACACATCATTACACACAAAATATAGATTTACGTGATGCTAAAACTGTATTAAGCAATAGTGGAACTGCTATTATGGGATCATCTTCAGCATCTGGACAAAATCGCGCTCAAGAAGCTATAAGAAAGGCTTTAGATTCTCCATTACTTAACGACAATAAAATTACTGGTGCAAAAAATGTATTGTTGTTAATCGTTTCTGGATCACAAGAAATTACTATTGATGAAATAGGTGAAATTAATGATCATATTCAGAGCGAAGCTGGTCATGGTGCAAATATTATTATGGGTGTAGGAGAAGACGAATCTTTAAACGAATCTATTGCAGTTACTATTATAGCCACTGGATTTAATATTGAACAACAAGATGAAATTTCTAATACTGAAGTAAAAAAAGTAATCCATTCTTTAGAAGATGAACAAGTATTGTCTCAAGATTTGACTAAAGATCGTGACCCAGCTATTATTAAACCTATTGTTGAGCTTGAAACAAAAGTAGAAGAACCTATAGTAAAACATACATTAGATTTGGATGAGATAGAGGACTCTGTTGAAACTGAAAATAAAACAGAAAATCAACAGAAACCTGTGTCAAATGAAATGCTCTTAATCCCAACTACAGAAGTTATAAAAAATATTGATATAGTTTATGATGAGGTTATTGCTGTTGAAAATAATAATGAAGATTTTATTATTACTCCAGCACCTAATTTTGAGGTTGAAATCAATGAAGACGATTCTGAAGAAGAGCAACAAATCACGCTTACTTTCGATCTTCCATTAAGTGAGTCTAAAACAAAAAGTAATGAAGAAGAGATTTCAGAATCACAAAAGAAAGATGACTTAAAAGGACTTCCTGTAAATGATTATGTTGAGTTAATTACAGTTACAGAATCTAATGAAGAAGGTGAAGTACGTTATACTTTAGAAGATTGTGTAGAAATAGAGTCTTCTATGAACAATACCAAAGTAAAGGAAGACGTTGACAAAGAAGTGGTTTTTGAGAAAAAGGTAGTTGAATCTGATACAGAAGAAGAAACTAAACATGATGAAATTGATCCTATGAATAGCCCAATTTCAGAAATGCTAAAAGAAAGAGCCGAAGAGCGTAGACGTAAAATGAAAGACTTTAACTATAAATTCAACAATGCAAAAATTGATGATATGGAAAAAGTGCCAGCTTATAAAAGACAAGGTATAGATTTGGATCATGTAAAGCATTCATCAGAAACAGATATGTCAAGAACAAGTATTGATGTTGATGATAATGACGAGATACAATTGAGAAGCAATAATTCATTCTTACACGACAACGTTGATTAATAGCAAGTCAAAATTAGTGTCATAGCTTCTTATTAACCCGAAAAGCTCCCTCAACTTTTCGGGTTTTATTTTTATCTTCGCAAAATTAAAATGAAGTTATGAGTTTACAACAAAAAATAATGACAGCTATGAAAGCTGCCATGAAAGAAAAAGACCAAATAGCCTTAACCGCTTTGAGAGCTGTAAAATCAGCTATTCTATTAGCGCAAACAGAAACAGGAGCTAAAGCAGAACTTACAGAAGAGCAGGAACTAAATATTTTACAGAAACAGGTAAAGCAACGAAAGGATAGTGCGGCTATATATATTGATCAAGGGCGCGAAGATTTAGCAGCACCAGAATTGGCAGAAGCAGAAATCATTGGTCAATTTTTACCGGAAGCTGTGAGTGAGGAAGAGATTGAAAAAATTGTGAATGCTACCATAGAGAGAATTGGGGCACAAGGCATGAAAGATATGGGAAAAGTTATGGGTATAGTAAGTAAAGAATTGGCAGGAAAAGCAGATGGAAAAACTATTTCTACTATAGTAAAGAATAAATTAATTTAAATTAATGGCCCTTTAGCTCAACTGAATAGAGCACTGGATTTCGGCTCCAGCGGTTCGGGGTTTGAATCCCTGAAGGGTCACGTATAAATAAAAAACCCAAACGTCAAATCAAGTTTATTTGATTTTGTAAGTTTGGGTTTTTTATTTTCAAAACGGAATGTTTTGAGATATACAACCTTTCTCAAAGCTATCAATATTTAAAAACCTTATTTTTCCATTCAGACTTATTTGAATTTGTTAGTTTGTACTTTTGTTTTATAAATGGCGTTATTATTTTATGCAATTTCATTTTTTATTAGAAAAATTTACACTTGGCAGTAAGATAATTCTTGGTATATTATTCGCTGCTCTTTTTTATATGTTTTTGCATTATGCCTTGAAAATGGTTGAAATGCTTTATGTAATGAAATATAAAAAGCCATTATATTTTCATTTTCACCCTTTTGTTAAAAAATTAAGCAAACAACAACAGTCTATTTTAAAAGATAATTTTCCATTTTATAATAAACTTAATCCAAGACAAAAAAAGTATTTTCAACATCGTGTAAAATCTTTCATAATAGATAAACATTTTATAGGTAGAAATAAGCTTAAAATTAATGAGGAAATTAGAGTATTGATTTCAGCAACAGCAGTGATGCTAACCTTTGGTTTTAGAGACTTCTATATTGGTTTAATAAGTAAAATTGTTGTTTATCCAGGAGAGTTTTATTCAAGAATGAACCAAAAAAGCCATAAAGGAGAGTTTAATCCGAAGCTGAAAACATTAGCACTATCATGGGATGATTTTAAAAAGGGTTTTGATAATTATGATGACAAAATTAATCTCGGAATTCATGAATTTGCGCATGCCATTCACTTAAATAGTTTAAAGGAAAGAGATGTTAGCTCTACTATTTTTAGTGATTCTTTTAAGGAACTTGTTACTCTTCTATCAAACAATGAAAACTTAAAAAATGGCCTTGTTTCTTCAAACTACTTTAGAAAATATGGTTACACCAATCAATATGAATTTATCGCTGTAATCATTGAAGCTTTTATAGAAAACCCAAACGATTTTAGAAACCAGTTTCCCGAAGTTTACAAGAAGACCAAACAAATGTTGAATTTTAATTTTTCTGGATATTAGTCACACATGATTTTTATCATACTTTTTTAGCTAATTCATAATTACTTTTAGTTGTGGAATTTAATTTTAATATGATGAAAAAAAGTATGCCTATTTCGGAAATAATGACAAAGAAGGTTATTACTTTATCTACTAAAGACAACCTTGAGACAGCAGAACTTTTGTTTAAGAAAAACAAAATAAGACATATTCCTGTTGTTAGGAACGGTAAGATAATTGGTATGTTAAGTTATACCGATTTGCTACGTATTAGTTTTGCAGATGCGGTTTATGATGATGAAGAAATTGATACTGTTGTTTACAATATGTTTACCATAGAGCAAGTCATGGTAAAAAACATAACCAGTGTGACTTCTAGTACAACCGTAAAAGAAGTAGCCGAAATCCTGACCAACAAAGAATTTCATGCCTTACCTGTTGTTGATAATAATAACAAGTTGGTTGGAATTGTTACTACTACAGATTTAATAAAACACTTGTTAGAAGAGTTTTAGTCTTTTGTTTAGAATGTTGGTTAGCTTATAAGGGCTTTTAATTCCTTTATAGTTTGAAGTTGATTATTGCTTTTAAAAATATAACTACCAGCTACCAATACGTCCGCACCTACATCAATAAGTTGTTTAGCATTTTTGTCATTAACACCACCATCAATTTCTATTAATGTATCTAGATTTTGATCGTTAATCATTTTACGAAGTTTCTTAATTCTGTTATACGTCATGCTTTCAAACTTTTGCCCTCCAAAACCAGGATTTATAGACATAAGTAATACCATATAACATTTAGGTAAAATATCTTCAAGGACACTTACCGGGGTTGTCAAGTTAAGCACAACACCTGCTTTACAACCAGCATCTTCTATTTGAGATAATGTACGGTGTAAGTGTACAGTAGATTCATAATGCACAGTGATAATATCTGCTCCAACTTTTTTAAATTCCTCAATGTATCTTTCAGGTTTTTCTATCATTAAATGAACATCAAGAGGTTTGGTTGCATGTTTCTTTATGGCTTTTATCACAGGCATACCATAAGAAATGTTTGGTACAAAGTGACCATCCATGACATCAATATGAAACCAATCTGCTTCACTGTTGTTTACCATTTCTATATCACGTTGAAGATTTGCGAAATCTGCTGCTAAAATTGATGGTGCAATTAATTTAGAACTCATTAAGTCTTGTTTAGTTATTACAAAAATAAACTAAAAAAATAAACCCTCGGTAATCAGCCGAGGGTTCTTTCATCAATCAAAAAACGAACAGTTATGTGAACTGTTTGTTACTGTTATAGGATACAAATATAGTTATCCTAAATATGTTTTTAAAATTTTACTCCTAGAAGTATGTTTTAATCGTCTAATTGCTTTTTCTTTAATTTGTCTAACTCTTTCTCTAGTTAAGTCGAAAGTCTCTCCAATTTCTTCCAAAGTCATAGGATGTTGATTTCCTAAACCAAAGTATAAACGAATCACATCTGCTTCACGAGGTGTCAAAGTCTCTAAAGCTCTTTCAATCTCTGTTCTTAAAGATTCGTGTAATAATTCTTTATCTGGATTTGGAGACTCACCACTATTTAATACATCATAAAGGTTAGAGTCTTCACCTTCAACCAAAGGAGCATCCATACTCACATGTCTGCCAGAGTTTTTCATAGACTCTTTAACATCGTTAATAGTCATGTCTAACTCTTTTGCAATTTCCTCTGCACTTGGCGGACGCTCATGTGCTTGCTCTAAAAATGCAAAC
>JARRKS010000088.1:0-4993 GCA_037387865.1 Flavobacteriaceae bacterium | reverse complement strand
GTGATTATTTTCCAGAATTCTTTAAACTAAAACAATATTGTAAGTTTAATAATTGCTTGCATCTCAATGAACCAAAATGTGCTGTAAAAGAAGCTTTAGATAAAGGCGAAATAGCATATTCTCGCTACAGGAGTTACTTGTCGATTTTAGAGAATGAAGACGAAAATTATAGAACCGATAATTGGGAGAACGAATGAAAGTGGTAATACAACGTGTTTCAAAGGCCAGTGTTTGTATTGACAATAAACAAGTAGCATCAATTGAAAATGGACTATTAATTTTACTTGGGATTGTAAATGGAGACTCCAATCAGGATATAAATTGGTTAACCAACAAAATAGTGAATTTAAGAATCTTTAATGATGAATTTGGTGTAATGAACAAATCGCTTTTGGATGTGAATGGAAATGCCATAGTTGTTAGTCAATTTACACTTCACGCTAACACAAAAAAAGGGAACAGGCCAAGCTATATCAAAGCAGCAAAACCAGATGTTGCAATTCCGTTATATAATACTTTTGTAAAAGATTTAGAAACTATTTTACGTAAGCCTGTAGGCACAGGAGAATTTGGAGCAGACATGAAGGTAGAACTGTTAAACGATGGGCCAGTTACTATTATAATTGATTCAAAAAACAAAGAATAGTGGCTTCAATATTTGGTCATAGTATTGTTGCCTTTACTATCACAAAAGTACTTGATAATAATCAGTCAAGATTATTAATTCTTTTAGCTATTATTTCCGATATACTTCCCGATTTGGATGTTATATCCTTTAATTTTGGTATTCCTTATGATCATCCACTTGGTCATAGAGGATTTACTCATTCAATACTCTTTGCTTTGATCTGGTCAGTTTTAATAACATATACTTTTGGCAAGGCAAACAAGAGACTTTGGATTTCAGTGATTTTTTTATCAACATTTTCTCATGGCATTTTGGATGCCATGACATCAGGTGGTAGAGGTGTTGGTTTTTTTATTCCATTTAATAACGATAGATTTTTCTTTCCTTTCAGAGAAATAGTGGTGTCTCCATTAGGTGTAGATAGGTTTTTTTCGGATTGGGGTTTTCAGGTTATTTTAAGCGAATTAAAGTATATCTTTTTACCGTGTGTTTTTGTTTTAGTAATATTGCATGTCTTTAATAATAAACTTAAATGAATATAAATAACGCCCAACTTATTGTTGATAAATGGATAAAAGAGCATGGAGTACGTTACTTTAACGAACTCACTAATATGGCACAACTTACTGAAGAAGTTGGAGAAGTTGCCCGTATCATTTCCAGAAGATATGGAGAACAAAGTGAAAAGGAGAGTGACAAGGATAAAGATTTAGGTGAAGAATTAGCCGATGTGCTTTTTGTTGTTTTATGTTTAGCCAATCAGACTAATGTCAATTTACAGGAAGCCTTCAATAAACGCATGGAGAAAAAAGCAAGACGTGATCACGATAGGCATCATAATAACGATAAGTTAAAATAATTAAGATTAGTAAGTTAATACTACATTTTTGTTAATAGATGGATATAACATTACAAAAGTCTAGAGTTAAGACACCTTCAGTTGTAAACATTACAGGTTCAAAAAGCGAATCCAATAGATTATTGTTGCTAAAGGCTTTATATCCAGAAGTAAGTATTGGGAATCTTTCAAATTCAGACGATTCTCAACTTATGCAAAATGCTTTTTCTGAACACACCGTCGTAGATATTCACCATGCAGGTACGGCAATGCGTTTTTTAACTGCTTATTTTGCTATTAAGGAAAACAGTGAAGTTGTCTTAACAGGATCTTCCAGAATGAAGGAAAGACCAATTAGAATTTTAGTTGATGCCTTAAAACATTTAGGAGCAGATATTGAATATATTGAAAAGGAAGGCTTTCCGCCTATTAAAATTAAAGGAAAAAAGATAACAAACACCAAGGTTACACTAAAGGCTAACGTAAGCAGTCAATATATCTCGGCACTCTTACTAATCGCTTCAAAGTTAGAAAACGGGTTAGAGTTAACATTAGATGGTGAGATAACTTCAATTCCATATATAAACATGACACTTGGTTTATTAGACCAAATAGGTATTAAAACAAGTTTTGTAAATAATTGCATAAGTGTTTATCCATTTAATGGAAAACTGAAATCTAAAAACTTGCAGGTAGAATCAGACTGGTCATCGGCTTCTTATTTTTATAGTATTGTAGCTTTAAGTGATATAGGAACAGAAATAACCTTATCACATTATAGAGAAAATTCACTTCAGGGTGATTCTGTTTTAGCTGAAATATATATTAGTTTTGGTGTACAAACTACGTTTTTAAAGAATAAGATTAAGCTTAAAAAGGTTTCTCTTAATTTTTCACACTTTACATATAATTTAATTAAAGCACCAGATATTGCACAAACCATTGCAGTTACTTGTTTTGCCCTAAGTATAGAATGTTATTTATCGGGTCTGCATACGCTAAAAATTAAAGAGACAGATAGACTATATGCTTTAAAAACTGAAATTGAAAAACTTGGTGGTATTCTAGAAATTACTGATAATTCTCTTCATTTAATGCCTTCAACTAAAGTTAAAGAGTATGTGTCAATTTCGACCTATAATGATCACAGAATGGCAATGGCTTTTGCACCTTTGGCTTTAAAAGTTCCAATTATAATTGAAGACTATAAGGTTGTTTCAAAATCATATCCAGACTATTGGAACGATTTAGAATCTATTGGTTTCAAAATAGAAAAATAATAATCGGTTAAATACTTGACTTTGCCTGTTACAAGATTGTATATTTGCACCTTGCAAAAAACAAACATATGAAATGAGCCAAATCTGAAAGGTTAATACCAAAAGAAATGATTAATGGCGAATTACATCTGACGAATTAAAAAAAGATAAAAATATACAGATGAAATTATCACACTTTAACTTTGATTTACCAGGCGATTTATTAGCCGAATATCCATCAGAACATAGAGATGAGGCGAGATTAATGGTCTTAAACAGAGAAAAACAAACTATTGAGCATAAATATTTTAAAGATCTAATCGATTATTTTAAAGAAGATGATGTGATGATTCTTAACAATACCAAAGTTTTTCCTGCAAGGCTTTTTGGTAATAAAGAAAAAACAGGTGCTAGAATTGAAGTATTCCTTTTAAGAGAATTAAGCGAAGAACAACGCCTTTGGGATGTTTTGGTAGATCCTGCTCGTAAGATAAGAATAGGTAATAAATTGTATTTTGGTGATGACGATATGCTTGTTGCTGAAGTTATAGATAATACAACATCAAGAGGTAGAACATTGCGTTTCTTGTTTGATGGTTCTTACAAAGAATTTAGAAATAAATTAACCGAACTTGGAGAAACGCCTCTTCCAAAATATATTAAAAGAGAAGTAGAGCCAGAAGATGAAGAGCGATATCAAACCATTTTTGCTAAAAAAGAAGGAGCTGTTGCTGCCCCTACTGCTGGTATGCACTTCTCAAAACATCTATTGAAACGTTTAGAGATAAAAGGTGTTAAGTTTGCCGAAGTAACTTTACATGTAGGTTTAGGAACATTCAACCCTGTTGAGGTTGAAGACCTTTCAAAACATAAAATGGACAGCGAAGAAGTTACCATAGATGCACATGCTGTTAATATTATTAACAATGGTATTAAAAACAGAAAACGTGTTTGTGCAGTTGGGACCACAAGTATGCGAGCTATTGAAAGTGCAGTATCTTCTAGCGGTACATTAAATGAAATGGATGGATGGACCAATAAGTTTATTTTTCCTCCATACGAATTTAGCATTGCAAACTGTATGATTACTAATTTTCATACACCAAAGTCAACATTGTTAATGATGGCCTCTGCTTTTGCAGGTCATGACTTTTTAAAGAAAGCTTATGATGAAGCTGTGAAAGAAAAGTATAAGTTTTATAGCTATGGCGACGCCATGTTAATTATATAAATTGTATCAGCCTCGAATTTTCGAGGCTTTTTTATCTCAATAATGTCAGAACAAAAGAAGGACATACGAGCATTAACCAAAGATCAGCTTCGAGAATTTTTTGTTGCGAATGGCGATAAAGCATTTCGTGGCAATCAAGTTTACGAATGGCTTTGGAAAAAATCTGTACATACTTTTGAAGACATGACCAATATTTCAAAAGAAACTAGGCAAATGCTCGAGTCTAATTTTGTAATTAATCATATTAAGGTAGATACCATTCAACGTAGTTCTGATGGTACCATAAAAAATGCAGTGCGTTTACATGATGGGTTGGTAGTAGAATCTGTATTAATTCCAACTAAAACCAGGACAACAGCTTGTGTGTCATCACAAGTTGGCTGTAGTCTGGATTGCAAATTCTGTGCGACAGCCAGGTTAAAACGTATGCGCAATCTAAATCCAGATGAAATTGTAGATCAGGTTGTGGCTATAGATAATGAAAGCCGTTTATATTTTGACAGACCTTTATCTAATATTGTGTTTATGGGCATGGGAGAGCCACTTATGAATTATAACAATGTCTTAAAGGCTATTGATAAAATTACATCACCTGAAGGATTGGGCATGTCTCCCAAAAGGATTACGTTGTCAACATCTGGTGTACCAAAAATGATTAAAAAAATGGCAGATGATGAAGTTAAATTTAATTTGGCGGTTTCATTACATTCGGCTATTGATGAGGTAAGAACAAGCATCATGCCTTTTAATGCCACGTTCCCATTACACGATTTAAAAGAAGCTTTGCAATATTGGTACACTAAAACAAAGAATAGAATTACCTACGAATATGTGGTTTGGGATGGCATAAACGATACCAAAAAAGATGTTGAGGCACTCATAGAGTTCTGTAAGATTGCACCAAGTAAGATCAATTTAATTGAGTACAACCCAATTGATGATGGAATGTTTAAACAAGCTAAATCTGAAGCTATAGATATGTATGTATCAATGCTTGAGAGAAACCATATTATAGTAACTGTGAGGCGTTCCCGAGG
>JARRKS010000087.1:0-4994 GCA_037387865.1 Flavobacteriaceae bacterium | reverse complement strand
TTCAGTCAGCATTTTTTGACGAATTTTTCTAAAGAATTTAATCATTGGTTAGCGGTTTCTGATAATGAAGCACAACGTATGGATAAAAACAATTGTTTTTATCCCCATTATATTTATTCCACTAAAATTAAATAAAAATCTTACAAATCGAGAAGATTTTTGATTGAATTAAACCTATTGGTATTCAATTTAAATTACTTTTTGTATCTGAAAGTAACCTCTAGTATTTATTAGATACATATGAAACTTTAATTAATCAACGAATTTGTATCCCATTTGTATTTTACTCAAATTAAAGATTTACTTCATAGACTGACTTTTATCATAAAACACTTACGTTTATTAATTTACTTTTGATGTTAAATTTATGTATTATGAGACATGTATTCACATTAGTTATATGTATAGTTTTATGTATTTCTTGCAAAAATAAAAACAAGGAATATCTACCTATAAATACTGCACAAGAAACCAAAACACCTTTGTATCACAGTACAACTCAAGAAAAAGAACCACCATTAGATATTCATGTAGAAAAAGCACCAGACGGGATAACCATTGGAGATCTCTATAAAAATCGAAATAACTATGCGAATAAAAAAGTTATTATAAGAGGGCAGGTAGTTAAAATAAACAATGATATTATGGATCGAAATTGGGTACATATTAAAGATGGTACAAGCGCAGATGGAAAATCAGATTTAACCATTACAACTCAAGAAATCGTGACTGTTGGAGATATTGTTACTTTTGAAGGTGTTGTGGCTTTAGACAAAGAATATGGTAAAGGCTATGTTTATCCTTTGGTAGTTGAAAATGGTGTTTTTAAATAACTCTTATGTACGATAGAAATATGCTGCTTATAGAAAATATAAACCTTGCAGAAATGTGAGGTTTTTTTATTTGAATAATTGCGTTTTATTTTAAAAAGCAACAATTGATAGTATTATGGCCCAATAGTTGATGTGCTAACTAAAAAAATATAAGATCATGAAAAAAATAAGCATTCTCGTTTTGTTGTTAGCTGGAATATTAACTTCCTGTGAAGGAGACATCGGTCCGCAAGGGCCTCCGGGTTTTGATGGCCTTGATGGGGCAGATGGTCTTATAGGTTCCATATTTGAGGTGGAAGCTGATTTTAGTTCCAATGAATATGAATTTTTTGTAGATATTCCTAGCTCTATTGAAGTGTTTGATACCGATGTAGTAATGGCCTATATTCTGTCTGGAGTAGACAATGATGTTGATATCTGGGAGCCACTGCCACAAACCCTTTTCTTTGGCAGTGACATTTTATTGTATGGATACGATTATACTTTTTTCGATGTTCGTTTCTTTCTGGATGGTACTATAGATCTTAACAGTCTTGATCCTTTATATACTGATAATATCATATTCAGGGTAGCTGTTATTCCTGCCGACTTTGCAGAAAGTATTAATACCTTGAATTTAGAGGAGGTAATGGGTGCTATGAATATTAATAATGTTGAGAGGGTGGATTAGGTAGACATATACTATTTATACATTTAACCAAATACCAATATAGAACTTTAAAACACTCTTATTGGTCTATATGTGTAAGGTTAAAAACATTCTCATGCTTACCAAACAGCTAAAACCAATATAGTATGTAAGGGGTACATTATTTCTTCATAGAATTCATTAATATACAATGCATATTCAAAATAATACTGTCTTATTTTGACAAATTCTTATGATTCAACATCATAACCAAAATGTATACTTATTGTATGATGCCTTTGGTTTTAGGAGCATTAAGATTTTTCAATATTTCAAGGGCCTCTTCTTCTGTAAGCCACTCAAGGTCTGTTCGAGCCATGATCCATCCCATTTTAACTTTTTGCTTGATGTAATAGGTCTTTCCTGCTTTTGGAACGACTGCCAGTACAGAATAATTCTCCGCCATACTAATTACATCAATTTCTCCATTTGTTGGATCCACTTCCCATGACAAGTAACTTTTAGGACCTAATTCACCAATAAACTTCTCGCCCTGATAAATCTTAAATGTTATGGCTGATCCGAACGAACTTGGTCTGAGAACGTATATTTGTGCCATGGTTTCATTATTCATACTCTCACTTGTGTTATTATTATTATGTGGAGCCTTAACATATTGAGTTGTTGAAGCGCAGCCTGATAATAAAAAGACCAAACTAAATACTGATATTAATTTTTTCATTACTTATGTTTTTATGTTATACCTCAAGCATCTTCTGAACTAAACAAGAATAACAGTTGGTATAAACAATTAATATTTAATAGATATTTTAAGGTAAAACTCTCTGAAATAACATGCAATGATAATTATCAATTAGTCTTAAAAGGATATAAAGCACTCTAATTAGTTCATGTGCAGTGCTTAAAATATAGTGAAGAACAGAATGTTATTACTGAATTAAGGAGTTTTAAATATGACATAGTCTTGATAAGTATTTTAAAAATCATGAATAATTTGCTGCTAATTCACTTTTTAATTGTATTTATAATAGTTAAGTACTTCTTTGTTAAAACTTTAGTATTAATAGTTTACTTTTTGTATCGGAAAGCAAATAAAACATCAAATAATAAAAACATAAATTTGTCGTAGTTTGATCTTATTTTATTTAAACACTTGAAACGAATCCTCTTTATTGTAAACGGAGCTAAAAAGCAACATAAAAAACTAAAGACTGTTCTAGACTTCTTTTCAGATCAAGATTTTTTTGATGACGTAGAGATTATTTTAACTAAATGCTCGGGTCACGCAATAACTATAGCAAAGGAAAACAACTCAAAATTCGACTATATTATTGCCGTTGGAGGTGATGGTACTTTAAATGAAGTTGTAAATGGTATCGATTTCTCTTCAAATGTCATAATTGGTCTTTTACCTTACGGAACTGGAAATGATTTTTCAAGAGGGCAAGGTTTGAAATTTGATGCTCATTTTCTATTTAATTTGATTAAGAATGATAGTTATAAAAACATTGATATAGGTGTCGTTACAAGTCTAAAAAATGCAACTTCAATAAACAGATATTTTATAAATATTGCTGATATAGGTTTAGGTGGCTTTGTAACCCAAACAATTTTAAAACATAAAACGAGGTTGCTATCAGGTAAAGTAAAGTATGCATTGGCAATTTTACAAGGGATGATTCAATACACAAAACCCGAGATAAGCGTTGAAGGCGACTTTAAGTTTACCGGTAAACTATTAACATTGGCAGTATGTAATGGTCAGTTTTTTGGATATGGTTTATGCATTGCTCCAAAGGCAAATATCCAAGATAACCAATTAAATATTACTTGTATAGGTAATGTTTCTTTAATAGATTATTTTAAGAATTTAGGAAAGATAAAAAGAGGTGAAGTTATAGATCATCCAGAAGTAAATTATACAACGATTAATAAGATACATGTTTATCATAATAATATGCCTTGCCCAATAGAAATTGATGGTGAATTTATTGGCTATACACCTGTGCGTATTGAAATACTTCCTAAAAAGTTAAAATTCCTGCTGCCTTAAGAAAATAAATAATAAAAAAAGAGTATGAATTAACATACTCTTTTTTTGATTTGATTGATGAAACGTTTATAAATTCTTATTTATATCGTCTTACGTTATTCCAAGTAAAGCTTTTTGTTCTATCAAAAGTTCTAGGAAAATGATGTTTTTCTAAAGTTGTCATAATTTCTATTTTTTATGGTTAATGTTTATTTTATTACTTAATTATACCATATAGACGATATAAAATAAAATTTGTTACAGTACTATGTATAACAAAGTAATATTTTAACAAATTTTAACATTAAGGAAAGCTAATTTTAAAATGGAGAAAAAGCGTTTGTAGTTAAAATGAATAAAAAATAAAAGTTAAAATAGACCACCAATTAGTTAAATTATTTGTTTTATAATCCCTTTCAATAAATTATATTGCGGACATAATATTTTTGAATGAAACATAAAGTAAATTAGCTATTAATCCCTAAAAAGAAACATTCATTAATACCTTAAATAAAAAGCTCCCAAGATTGGGAGCTTTTTAATTTTAATTGTAGAATAAATTAATTCCAGTTTGGTTGTGGCGTTGTTCTTAAATAGGGTTTTATTTCTTTAAAACCTTTAGGGAATATTGATGGAATATCTGCAGTTGCTACTGAAGGTACCACCACACAATCTTCACCATTATTCCAATTTGCTGGTGTTGCCACTTTATGATAAGCTGTTAATTGTAATGAATCTATTACTCTTAATAGTTCATCAAAATTCCGACCTGTAGAAGCTGGATAGGTAATGGTCAATTTTATTTTTTTGTCTGGTCCAATAACAAAGACCGAACGTACCGTTCCTTTTTCTTCAGAATTGGGATGTAACATATCGTACAATTGTGCTACCTTCTTGTCTTCGTCTGCAATAATAGGAAAGTTGACCGTAGTATTTTGGGTTTCGTTAATATCATGTATCCAACCATTGTGAGATTCTAATCCATCAACACTTAAGGCTACCACTTTTACGTTGCGTTTGTCGAATTCGGCCTTATATTTAGCTACTGTACCAAGTTCGGTTGTACAAACTGGAGTATAATCTGCTGGGTGAGAGAATAAAACACCCCAACCATCGCCTAACCATTGGTGAAAATTTATTTCGCCTTCTGTAGATTGTGCTGTAAAGTTTGGGGCTACATCTCCTAATCTTAATGTACTCCTAGTCTATAGATTTTGTATGTTATTTATATGTAAATTTTACTAAAGGTACAAATTAGTCATTTAAAAAGAATATGATTTATCTTAAATAATCTTTAAAATTAGGAAATTAAGAATTTATTCTACCCAATAATCAACCTCTGCAAAGTTTGATAGGAGAGGCGTTCCAATTTCTTTGATGGCATTAGGGGCAAGTCCAAGTTGAACGCCCCAATTATTGACGCCAGTATTAGTAATGCGATGGTGCATTATGCCAATATTGCATATAGAATTAATCATGG
>JARRKS010000086.1:0-5010 GCA_037387865.1 Flavobacteriaceae bacterium | reverse complement strand
ATACATTGCCCGAACTAATTAAATGGTATACTAATAACATTGATTTCTTTTCTAAAAAACAAGATGTTTTGTACTTTTAAGAAATGCAAGACAAATTTTTACAAGCTGCAATTGATGAAGCAAAAAAAGGATATGCAGAAGGTGGTATTCCAATAGGTTCTGTTCTTGTTTATAAAGATAAGATAATAGGTCGTGGCCACAACAGACGTGTTCAAAATAGAAGTGTTATTTTACATGGTGAAATGGATGCCCTTGAAAATGCAGGCAGACTAAAAGCGTCAATCTACAAAGAATGCACACTTTATACAACACTATCACCTTGCTCGATGTGTTCTGGTGCGATTTTACTTTACGGGATTCCAAAAGTGATCATTGGTGAAAACAAAACTTTTTTGGGGGAAGAAGAGTATTTAAAATCAAAAGGAGTTCATATTAAAGTGGTTGACAATTCTGAATGTGTTGAACTCATGACAAAATTCATCCATGAAAAACCTGAATTATGGAATGAAGACATTGGTGAATGATTCCTAAACCAAAATATGTATATTTAGCAATCTCTTTTCTATTTTGGATTTTTCCTCAATTACTAATACCAACCATAATGAAAAAAAGTTTATTCTCTTCAATAGTCATTATCCTATTTCTAGGATGTAAAGAAGCCACAAAGACTTCAGAAGTAGAAGTTGTACATGATTGTTCGTATTGGGATTATACAGATCGTGACGATCAATCCACAGGTGGAATTAAAATGATTCCTATAGAAACACCAAAAGGAACCTTTAATGTGTGGACAAAACGTCTTGGTAATAATCCTACAATAAAAGTGTTACTACTACATGGTGGACCAGGTTTTGGCCATGAACTTTTTGAGAGTTTTGAAGGCTTTTTTCCTCAAGAAGGCATTGAGTTTTATTATTATGACCAATTAGGCTCATATTATAGTGATCAACCAAATGATCTTTCTCTTTGGGATTTAGGTCGTTTTGTTGAAGAAGTTGAGCAAGTGAGAATCGCCCTAGGATTGAATAAAAACAATTTCTATTTATTTGGACAATCTTGGGGAGGAATATTATGCATGGAATACGCATTAAAATATCAGAAAAGCCTAAAAGGGTTAATTATTTCAAACATGATGGCCTCTATTCCAGACTACGAAAAATATTCTGCAGAAGTGCTGGCACCTCAACTTCCTCCTGAAGTATTAGAAGAAATCATGATTTATGAAAACAAAGAAGATTATCAAAATCAGCGTTATTTAGATTTAATTGTTGAGCACTATTATACTGAACATGTTTTAAGAATACCCGTGCAACAATGGCCGAATTCAATAAACAGAGCATTTACACATGTAAATTACGATGTCTATATCACTATGCAAGGGCCAAGTGAATTTGGCGTAAAAGGTGATGCCACTCTAAAATATTGGGATATAAAGGACCAGTTACATAAAATTACTGTTCCAACTTTATCTATTGGTGCACAATACGACACTATGGATCCAAAACACATGGAATGGATTTCAACCGAAGTTCAAAATGGTCGCTACTTATATTGTCCAAATGGTAGTCACTTATCTCAATACGACGATCAAGAACATTTCTTTCCTGGTTTGATTAAATTCATTAAAGATGTTGATAATGGTACTTTCAATAAATAATTCAAATTACATATGATAACTAAACTAGGAGAAAAGTTTACGCATATCTTTTTAAAGTATATGCCAAACTCATTTGTATTTGCCTTACTATTAACACTTGTAACGGGCTTATGTACTTTTTTATGGTTAGACACAACACCAATAAAAATTATAACATCTTGGTATGATGGATTTTTTGATTTGCTTGAATTTGGAATGCAGGTCGTTTTAATTATAGTAACGGGTTTTAGCATCGCCTTATCACCAATTGTAAATAAAGGCATTGATGCCTTAGCACGCTATATAAAAACACCTATTCAGGTTTATTTTTTTGTAATTATGATTGGCTGTCTCTTATCGCTTATTAGTTTTGGATGGATTGTTATTACATGTGTTTTAGCTCGTGCTTTGGCAACACGAATTAAAGGTATTAATTATCCGTTATTAATTGCATGTGTCTATTTCTCAGGCGGTAGTTGGGTTGCGGGATTATCAAGTTCAATTCCTCTTTTACTTAATACAGAAAATAATTATTTAATTAATACAGGAATTTTAGCAGGTGTTATCCCTACATCATATACATTAGGTTCTATTTTAAATATTTCTATGATTGGATTTTTCGTGGTTGTAACACCAATAATTATGGTATTGTTAGCACCAAAATCAAAAAACATAAAAGAATTAAAAGATTTACAATATAATACATCCATGTCTGATGAAGTATCTATTAAGGATGAAGCGGCTAGTATGAAACTTCCTTTTAAATCATTGTCAGATACATTTAACAACAGCGTTATTCTGCAAATAGTAATTGCATTAATGGGTTTATCTTATATAATTTATCATTTTAACACCAAGGGTTTTGATTTAAATTTTAACATCATGATTTTTATTTTCTTAATTGTTGGTTTGCTCTTACATCAAACACCTATGCGCTATGTAATTGCCATGAAACGAGCAAGTGGAAATATTTCGGGTATTTTATTTCAATATCCTTTTTATGCTGGCATTATGGGAATTATGCTCTATACTGGTTTAGGTGAAAGGTTAGCTGAAATAATGGCTTCAGTCGCTACTATAAACACGTATCCATTTTTCGCATATATTACTGGAGGTATTGTTAATTTTGCAATTCCATCAGCTGGTGGAGAATTTGCAGTAATTGGCCCAAGCATTATAAATGCTGTTAAAGAAATTGGTGCAGGATTTCCACAAGGCGAAATTACTCTAATGATTTCAAGAGTGTCATTATCTATTGCGTATGGAGAAAGTTTAAGTAATTTGTTACAGCCATTTTACTTATTATTAGTTTTCCCAATCATGGGATCAGGTGTAAAAATACAGGCCAGAGATATTATGGGATATTTAGTTTTACCTTTTATTGTATTTTTTATAATCCAATCTTTAATGGTAACTTTTATTCCTATTTAAGCAAATTTAATCCTCATTAACATTAAGATAGGAATAACCCATTTGATCTAAGGTTATAAAAGTAGTTTTTGCTGAAATTGGCACTTGAATTCCAGATAGAATATCATCTTTTGACACGTTGAACATACCCAAATTTTGACCACAAACATAAAAATCAACGCCTAAATCAATAAGTTGATTTATCGTTTCTGTGTTTGGGTTTTCAACATCATATTTTTCTTTATACTTTTCATTATTAAGTATAGCATCCATTCCATAACCATGAATAACAGCAGCAATTTTTAGCTTATCGATAGGAACTCCATTAGCTATATTCAAATTATAAACTCTAGCAACTTCCCTTAATGGAATATAAATAGATGCTGAATCACCTACTTTATCATACAGATCAATTGCTATTTTATACTCTAATGATGAATCATATTTTAAAGCATTTGATTCTATGTCTATTACACCTTCATAAGGATGTGTTTGTATGACTGGATAAGATATTTTCCCAACCAAATATGGCGGTATGCTATCTTGACTAATAGCATTGTTGTAAACAAAAATTGAAAAACCAATTAGAAGTAATCTTTTCATAAAATTAGAGTTGAAGAAGTAGTTCCTCTAATGTAACAAAAATTAGTCAGAATTAATATCTTTGTATCATGTTGTATTTAAAGACTTTATATCAGAGTGTTTTAGCTGTCTTACTTTTTCTGACTTTTTCAGGTTTTTCAGGTTTTTCAGGTTTTTCAGAAGTTTCTACTTACGATTCAACTTTTAAGAATCCGCAAACAGAAGTTGTCGTTTCTAATAGTATTCAAGACCATGCAACGGCAAAATTTTGTAATGCTAAAAATTATATAACGAGACAAGTAACAGTAAACCACTATACTGTCTTTAATTTTAAAAGTTTGTTGAATTGGTATCAACTAAACTTCAGTGTGACATTAAAAACTCAAAAACAAAGAACATTCCAATTCCTTGCTACAAATAATATTTTAAAGCAAAATCTTGTTGCTTACAAATACACTACTCCTATACAAACTTCATTTGTAAAATAACTTCAAAACAACAATTGTCAATCTATTGACAACATTCCATTTTACATTTTAAACCAATGTGTATCTATTACGATGCATTTGCTTGCATAAATTAATGAAAACATTTAAAAGAATTCTAAAGCTAGTAGCCTTAATACTTATAATAGTATTGGCAAGCATTTTACCAGTGCCAATCACATTTTACAGAAAAGATAATTTACCTAAATATCTTATTGAACAAATTGATGCTAAAGAAGACGAAACAGACAATCAAGATATTAAAGAACTGTTTTAAGTGTTTGACTATATCAAAAAAATAGTCGAAATTCGTCTATCAACTTCTTGTAATTAATGAATACTAAATTAGCTCTAATCTTAAGCTTTATACCATATCTATTAATTGTTTCTTGTGAGCAAAAAGAAAAGCCCTTTAAAATAGCATTTGGATCGTGTGCCAGTCAAGACCACCCACTACCAATATTTAATAATGTGGTGGTCCATCAACCAGATGTATTTGTTCTTTTAGGTGATAATATTTACGGAGACACAAAAGATATAGACACTTTACGGTTAAAATATAATCAGTTAGCTGCGAAGTCATCTTATCAAAATTTAAAGGAAAATGTAGAAATAATCGCAACCTGGGATGATCATGATTTTGGATGGAATGATGCAGGGAAATACTACGAATTTAAGGAAGAATCAAAAGAAATATTTCTCGATTTTTTTGAAGAACCTAAAAACAGCACTCGTAGAACTCATCAAGGCATATATCATTCTTATGAATATGACCATCAAGGCAAAATCATACAAATTATTTTGCTTGATGGCAGGACATTTAGAGACGATTTAAAGTCATATGAAGGAGAATTTGATGAGGATTCAAGATACTTTTATGAGCTTGAGTATGCACCA
>JARRKS010000085.1:0-5038 GCA_037387865.1 Flavobacteriaceae bacterium | reverse complement strand
GTTCTAAATTGCTATCGCATCACAGGAGATGAAAATATTGTTATGGAGGTTGTTTTAAAAAATCAAAAACATCTTGAAACTTTTATAGACCAACTTATAACATATGGTGAAAGTAAAACACAAATAGTACTTTCTCATGTTGTAAAGAATAATGCCGTAAAAGAAATCAAATAAACTCTTTATTGTGCATCGTTTTTAACTTTCATATATTGTTTGAGTATAAATAACAATAACATGCATACTATTGCCAGAAAAGTTATTACATACCATGTGTTGTCAAATCCCATTTTATCAACCATTTGCATGCCTGCATTGTGTCCAAAAATGTGGGCTACAGAAAATGAAATGGTATACAAAGCCATATATTCACCTTGATTGCCTCGTTTTGCCCGTTGCATGGCAAAAGCATTAGAAAAAGGAAACGCAATCATTTCACCTATTGTCATAAAGACCATACCAATAATAAGTATTCCTACCCAAGATGTCATATTTAAAACAATAATACTTAAACCAGTAAGAATGGCTCCAAAAAACATTAATCCAGACTTTGTATAACGTGTGTTTTCCAACCATTTAATTAGAGGCATCTCAAACACAAAGATCAAAAATCCATTCAGTCCCATAAGCAGACCTATTTCTAACTCGCTTAGGGAATGCACATCTTTATAATATAATGGCATAGTTGAAAAGTACTGTAAGAATACAATACCAAACAAAGCCATGGCGGCTAGAAAAATCCAAAACGCTTTATCACTATAGGCTGATTTTGGGTTTTCATTTTTCACATCATCAAGAGTTTTTGCAGTTTTCGGATTTAGCACTTGCAGCAATACAATACTTGCAATGATACAAGTGATACCATCAACCCAAAACAAGCCTCCGTAACTCATTGTTGTTATAATAATACCACCCAGAGCTGGACCAGCAGAAAACCCAAGATTTATAGCCAACCTAATAAGTGTTACAGAACGTGTTTTATTTTCAGGTTTGCTGTATGCGCTCAAAGCCACAAACATGGCGGGTCTAAATGTATCTGCTACCACCATAACTATAAAAATACCAATACAAAATGTTGCAAATGTTGTTAAGAATTGTAAGGCAATAAATAGGATACCTGTGGCAAGTAAACTAATTACCATGACTTTGTAATATCCAATTTTGTCAGTCAGTTTTCCACCTGACCACGAACCAATCACAGAACCCAAACCAAAAGCACTCATTATCCAACCAACATCACTTAAACTAAAATCAAGGCTTTTGGTGAGATACAAAGACAAAAAAGGAAGTACCATAGTACCAGCCCTATTTATAAGCGTGATAAGAGCCAGCCACCAAACTTCTTTTGATAAACCTCTAAAGGTATTTATGTAGTTATTAAAAAGTGTTTTCATTATTTTGATTAGTATAAAAGTAAAAAGTCCAACTTTACAGTTGGACTTTTACACATTGTAATATCTTATATTTATATCATCACAATATATTAAACGTCCAACCCTTACCAGAAGTGGTGTACTGTTTTCTACAAATTGTGACTAAATTTCGCATGGTTTATTATTTGCTTGTTCAAAGCTATGTAAAATATTTGTAAGTTGTACTTTTGAAATGAAAAAAATAATTATGAAATCTTTTTTTATCTTATTCATTGTTGCATTTTCAATTTTAAATTGTGCAAAAGACAAACAACCTATTCTTGGCGAAACCGAATTTCAACGAGAGATGAATATTGAATTTAAGGATGCTACATCATCGCCTTTAACAGAAAAAGACAGAAAACATTTTAAAGGGTTGGATTTTTTTCCTGTTGATTCTGCTTATGTTCTAACGGGAAATTTTAAAAGAACACCAAACGAGAAACCTTTTAAAATGAAATCCACAACCGATAGGCTCCCTGTTTATCTAAAATACGGTGAAGTTACATTCGCTCTACAAGGCAAAACGTTTAAACTCAACATTTACCAAAACCAAGAGTTGATAACAAAAGAAGGTTACGAAGACTATTTGTTTTTACCTTTTTTAGACCAAACCAATGGCATTACAAGTTATGGAGGTGGACGTTATGTAGATGCCAGAATACCTGTAGGAGATACTCTGATTATTGACTTTAACAAAGCTTATAACCCTTATTGTGCTTATAATGACAAATATTCTTGCCCAATTGTACCACGCGTTAATTATCTGCCAATTTTGATTGAAGCTGGTGTTAAGGCTTTTGGTCAGCATTAAATTTAATATGCTTGTTTGATAATTTGTACATATAAAAAGCACAAACCTTAATAATTTGTGCTTTTTAGAGTAATGCTTTGTTGTTATAATTTCATCCTTCTTTAAAAAAGTGAAAGATGTTGGTAAATTATTTTAATTATTTAAAGGAGAATGATGTTCATGAACCATTTTCCATTCACCCTTTGTTTTAACAAATAACAAAGTAATTAGATTATTAATTGTACCAATTCCCTTCACTTCAAAATCTGAAATAAAAGTTACATTAGCAACATTCCTATGATACAAAGCAATATTTAAAGTTTTTTCTAAATAGGCAAATTTCTCAACCGTGTAATTACCAAAAAGCGCACGTTCATGTTCTTCATTACCTTCACTATCTGTAAGAAATCCATTACCTTCAGCATCATAGTTAAATTCGGTAAACTTTGGACCATAGGCATGGAAAGAGATAAGTTCATCCATGTTTTCGGCTCCTGTTCCAGAATTTTCCATTATAGTTGCCCCAATGGCCCCAAAAGTTGCGTAGACCTCTAGCTGTGCAGCTGAAGCTGAACTTGGGTCAAATTTAGAAAGAATGTTGTTAGGTTTGATTCCTGTTGATGGTAAAATCGTCAAAGGAGAATGATGTTCGTGCACCATTTTCCATTCACCATTTGTTTTAACAAATAATAAAGTAATTAGATTATTGACTGTAATTTCTCCAAGTGGATGAGTATCTAATATAAAATCTGAGATAAAGGTTAAATTAGCTACATTCCCATAATATACAGCAACATTCAATGTTCCAGGGATAGCGGCAAATTGTTTAACTCCACCTGGTTTTACTATTTCACCAAATAACATACGTTCATGTTCTTCATTACCCTCACTATCAGTAAGAAACCCATTACCGTTGAAATCATAATTAAATTCAGTAAACATGGCATCATAATCATGAAAAGAGATAAGTTGGTCCATATATTCTGAATCTGCTCCAAGCCCAGCTCCTTTTGTTATACTTGTTGCAATGGCCATAAAGGTTTTTAAAACCTCTGCTTGTGCATCTGAATATTCCTGGTTAATTACGCTGCCACCGTTTCTCGATGCTAATTGAGCATCTGGTTCAGACGCAGTAGCTTGATCAACATCACTACATGCTGTAATGAATATTGTAAAAATAATAGTAACTGCAAATTTTAAAATTGCTTTCATAATAATATATTTAAAAGATTAATAGCTTCGGACATTTTTATTATAAATGACTGATTTTAATTATACTATCAAGTTATTGTAATACTTCACTAGCATCATGGACTATTTCTTCAAAAACTAGGACGATTTGTGAAAAATTAAATGATTAATGATTTATTTCTATAGAAATATGAAGTGAGTAAAACAGCTAAAAACAACTTCTTAATTGATAAAATTGCTAGGAGCCTGTCCAAATTCTTTTTTAAAAACACGGCTAAAATAGGAAGGGTCATTAAACCCAACCTCGTAAGCAACTTCTGAAATTGTTTTGTTTGTTATTTGAAGTAACTCTTTTCCTTTTTGAAGTTTAATAGAACGAATAAATACAGCAGTTGATTTATCAGTTGTAGCTTTTAGTTTTCGATATAGTTGTGATTCACTTATAAATAATTGATCTGCCAGTTGAATTGGTCCAAAATCGGTTTTAGTTATGTTATCTTGAATATTAGTGATAACTTTTTGTAGGAATTTTGATTCAGATTTTTTTACATTTTTATGTAGTAGTTGTTCAATATTTCCTTTTTCAAACTTGCTCAATATTTTTTTACGAACCAATATTAATTGTTCAATACGTGTTAATAGTTCGGCTTTCTCAAATGGTTTTGTTAAATAAGCATCAGCTCCATAAGAAAGGCCAGCTAGTCGATCTTTGAATGCTGCCTTTGCAGTAAGCATTATTATTGGAATATGATCGGTTAATTCTTCCATTTTTAGAGTTTCACATACTTCAAAACCATTTTTTTCAGGCATCATAACATCACTAATAATGACATCTGGTATTTTTTCGAGCGCCATTTTGATTCCTAGTTCACCATTGAGTGCATGCTCCGTTCGATAATTTTCCTTCAAACAAGATTTTAAGTAAAATGCTACATCTTTATTGTCTTCGATAATAATTACTAAAGGTAATTCAGGATTGGTTTCACTGTTTGTGTCTGCTGGTAGTGAAATTTTATTTGATCTTGGAATGGAAACATCATTGTCTATTTTGATTGCTCTTGAGGTCTTGGCCTTATTTGTAATAGGAATCATTAAACTAAATTCACTGCCTATGTTTGGTGTACTTTTCACGGTTATTGTTCCATTCATCAGTTCAACAAGTTCTTTGGTTAAGGCAAGTCCAATTCCAGTTCCTTGACGTTTTCTAATAGTTGATGTATCTGTTTGGTAGAACCTATTAAAAATATTTGAAAGTTTTTCTTTTGCAATGCCAATACCATTATCTTTAACTTTTATCAATAAATATTGATTCTTGTTCTTAACTGTTTTATTTATATGCACTATTATTTTACCGTACTTGTGAGTAAATTTTATAGCATTAGAAAGTAGATTTGAAATTACTGATGTTAATCTTTTGGCATCAAAATCCATTATAAGATTGTCTATTTCAGAATAAACAGTAAGACTGATCTGATTTTCTTCTGCCAAAGAACTAAAACTTTCACTTACATACTTAAGAAATGGAATGACATCTGTTTGTTCCAATTGTAATTCCATATTACCACTTTCAATTTTAGCCAAATCTAACATCTCATTAATTAGATGCAAAAGGTTATCGCTATTTCGATTAATAAGTTCTAATGAA
>JARRKS010000084.1:0-5045 GCA_037387865.1 Flavobacteriaceae bacterium | reverse complement strand
TCAAAGACAAGGGACTCACAAAGCTAAAGAGCGTGCTGAAATTACTGGAAGTACACGTAAGATTAAAAAACAAAAAGGTACTGGTACAGCAAGAGCTGGAAGTATAAAATCTGGTGTATTCAAAGGAGGAGGACGTATGTTTGGCCCTAGACCAAGAAATTATGGATTTAAGCTAAATAAAAATGTAAAACGTTTAGCTCGTAAATCTGCTTTATCTATAAAAGCAAATGAAAAGGCAATTACAGTTTTAGAAGACTTCAATTTTGATGCTCCTAAAACAAAAAGTTTTACAGCGGTATTAAAAGCTTTAGATCTAGAAAACAAAAAATCTTTGTTTGTGTTGGGTGGCTCAAATAATAATGTATATTTGTCGTCGCGCAATTTAAAAAGCTCTGAAGTTATAACTAATTCAGAATTAAGTACTTATAAAATTATGAATGCTAATCAAGTTATACTTTTAGAGAGTACATTAGAAGAAATTGAAACGAATTTAAGTAAATAAGAAAACATGAGTATCTTAATTAAACCTATAATCACAGAAAAAGCTACAACAGATAGCGAGTTGAGAAACTGCTATACTTTTGCTGTGAATAGAAAGGCGAACAAGGTAGAAATTAAAAAAGCAGTTGAAGCTGCTTATGGTGTTTCTGTTGAAAAGGTTCGTACTATAAATGTCCGTCCAGATAGAAGAACCCGTTTTACAAAAACAGGTATTCAACATGGTAAAACAAATGCTGTTAAAAAAGCAATTGTACAACTGGCGGAAGGTGAAATGATTGATTTATATGCTAATATTTAATTAGACAACAATGTCAGTAAGAAAATTAAAACCAATCACACCAGGACAGCGATTTAGAGTAGTAAACGGATTTGACGCCATTACTACTGATAAGCCGGAGAAAAGTTTATTAGCTCCGAAAAAAAGGTCTGGTGGTAGAAACAGTCAAGGAAAAATGACCATGCGCTATAAAGGTGGAGGTCATAAAAGAAAGTATCGTATCATTGATTTTAAACGTAACAAACCTGGAATTCCAGCTGAAGTAAAATCTATTGAATACGATCCAAATAGAACAGCTTTTATTGCTTTATTGAATTATCAAGATGGCGAAAAAAGATACATCATTGCTCAAAACGGTTTACAAGTAGGTCAAACAGTTGTTTCTGGTGATAGTAATGTAGCTCCAGAAATTGGAAATGCAATGCCTTTAAGCGAAATTCCTTTGGGGACTATTATCTCTTGTGTAGAGTTAAGACCAGGTCAAGGAGCAATTATGGCTAGAAGTGCTGGAGCATTTGCACAACTAATGGCAAGAGATGGGAAATTTGCAACAATTAAATTGCCATCTGGAGAAACACGATTGATCCTTTCAACTTGTTTGGCAACTATAGGAGTTGTTTCAAATTCTGACCATCAACTGTTAGTATCAGGTAAAGCTGGTAGAACAAGATGGTTAGGAAGAAGACCTCGTACAAGACCAGTAGTAATGAATCCAGTTGATCATCCAATGGGTGGTGGAGAAGGTAAATCTTCTGGTGGACATCCACGTTCTAGAAATGGTATACCTGCAAAAGGTTATAGAACCCGTTCTAAAACAAACGCGAGTAATAAATATATTGTAGAACGTAGAAAGAAATAATAAGTCATGTCAAGATCATTAAAAAAAGGACCTTACGTTCATTATAAATTAGAAAGAAAAGTTGCTGCAAATGTTGAAGCTAATAAAAAGACAGTTATTAAAACTTGGTCTAGAGCTTCAATGATTACACCAGATTTTGTTGGTCAAACAATTGCAGTGCATAACGGTCGTCAATTTGTGCCTGTTTATGTTACAGAAAATATGGTTGGCCATAAGTTAGGAGAATTTTCACCAACAAGATCTTTTAGAGGTCACGCTGGTGCTAAAAATAAAGGTAAAAAGTAGAGAGCTATGGGAAGTCGTAAAAAACAAATGGCAGACGCTATTAAGGAAAGCAAAAAACATATAGCTTTTGCAAAACTTAATAATTGTCCTACATCACCGAGAAAAATGCGTTTAGTAGCCGATTTAGTAAGAGGTGAAAAAGTAGAGAATGCACTTAATATCTTAAAATTCAACCAAAAAGAAGCATCAGGACGTTTAGAGAAATTGCTTTTATCAGCCATAGCAAATTGGCAAGCAAAAAATGAAGATGCAGATGTTGAATCGGCAGAATTATTTGTAAAAGAAATTAGAGTTGATGGAGGATCTATGTTAAAAAGATTACGTCCAGCACCTCAAGGTCGTGCACATAGAATAAGAAAACGCTCAAATCATGTAACATTGGTGATTGGAGCTAACAATAACACACAAGCTTAAATAAAGATATGGGACAAAAGACAAATCCAATCGGAAATCGTTTAGGAATTATCAGAGGATGGGAATCTAACTGGTACGGAGGAAACGATTATGGCGACAAACTTGCTGAAGACGATAAGATTAGAAAATATGTACACGTACGTTTATCAAAAGCGAGTGTATCAAGAGTAATAATTGAGCGTACGCTTAAACTTGTAACCGTTACTATCACAACAGCTCGTCCAGGTATCATTATTGGTAAAGGCGGCCAAGAGGTAGACAAGCTAAAAGAAGAGCTTAAGAAAATTACTGGAAAAGAAGTTCAGATTAACATATTTGAAATAAAAAGACCTGAACTTGACGCATTTTTGGTAGCATCAAGTATTGCTCGTCAGATAGAAAATCGTATTTCTTATAGACGTGCAATCAAAATGGCGATAGCCGCTACAATGAGAATGAATGCTGAAGGAATAAAAATTCAAATTAGTGGTCGTTTAAACGGTGCTGAAATGGCACGTAGCGAACACTATAAAGAAGGACGTATTCCATTATCAACATTCAGAGCCGATATTGATTATGCTTTAGTAGAAGCACACACTACTTATGGTAGATTAGGTGTTAAAGTATGGATCATGAAAGGTGAAGTATATGGTAAAAGAGAGCTTTCTCCTCTTGTTGGACTATCCAAAAAAGGTGGAAAAGGTGGAAGAGGCGGAAGAGATAACAAATCTCGTCGTAGAAAGTAATTTTTTAAAGAAAAGAAAAAATGTTACAGCCTAAAAGAACAAAATTTCGTAAGCAACAAAAAGGACGTATGAAAGGGAATGCCGGAAGAGGTAACCAACTTTCAAGCGGAACTTTTGGAATAAAGTCACTAGACTCAAATTTTTTAACATCACGTCAAATTGAAGCAGCTCGTATTGCAGCTACACGTTACATGAAAAGAGAAGGGCAACTTTGGATTAAAATTTTTCCAGATAAGCCAATTACAAAGAAACCTCTTGAAGTACGTATGGGTAAAGGTAAAGGTGCTGTAGAATATTGGGTGGCTGTTGTGAAACCAGGAAGAGTACTTTTTGAAGTAGGAGGAGTTACATTAGAAACTGCTAAAGAGGCTTTACGTCTTGCTGCACAAAAATTACCTGTTAAAACAAAATTTGTAATTGCTAGAGATTACGAAGCATAATTTATTTGATATTATGAAACAATCAGAAATTAAAGAATTATCTACAGCCGAATTAAAGGAAAAACTTGGTGAGACCAAAAAAAGTTATACAGACTTAAAAATGGCTCATACAATATCACCTTTAGAAAACCCTATTCAGTTACGAGGCATGAGACGTACAGTAGCAAGAATTGCAACTGAATTAACAAAAAGAGAATTACAATAATTCTGCTGAAAAGATGGAAACAAGAAATTTAAGAAAAGAACGTATAGGAGTAGTTACCAGCAATAAAATGCAAAAATCTATTGTTGTTGCAGAGGTAAAAAAAGTAAAACATCCTATGTATGGTAAGTTCGTGTTAAAAACAAAAAAATATGTTGCACACGACGAAACAAATGACTGCAACGAAGGAGATACTGTAAGGATTATGGAAACAAGACCTTTGAGTAAATCCAAATGTTGGAGATTAGTTGAAATAATTGAAAGAGCGAAGTAATTATGGTACAGACTGAATCAAGATTAAAAGTAGCTGATAACACTGGAGCAAAAGAAGTATTAACAATACGTGTTCTAGGTGGTACTAAAAGAAGATATGCTTCTGTAGGAGATAAAATTGTTGTAACGGTAAAAGACGCAACACCAAACGGAACTGTAAAAAAAGGTTCGGTTTCTACAGCAGTTGTAGTTCGTACGATTAAAGAAGTGCGACGACCTGATGGATCTTACATTAGATTTGACGATAATGCTTGTGTCCTATTAAACCCAACCGGTGAAATGAGAGGAACGCGTGTTTTTGGTCCAGTAGCTAGAGAACTTCGTGATAAACAATTCATGAAAATTGTATCATTGGCACCTGAAGTGCTTTAATTTATAGCGTGATGACAAAACTAAAAATTAAAACAGGAGACACTGTAAAAGTTATTGCAGGAGATCACAAAGGTGAAGAAGGAAAAGTGGTCAAGGTGTTCATTGATAAGAATCGTGCCATCGTGGAAGGTGTGAACATGATTTCAAAACACACCAAGCCAAGTGCTGAAAATCCTCAGGGAGGAATTGTTAAAAGAGAAGCTTCTATAAACATTTCAAACCTGATGCTGGTAGAGAATGGAGTGCCTACAAAAGTTGGTTACCGTATGGAAGGAGACAAAAAAGTTAGGTTTTCAAAAAAATCTAAAGAAGTATTATAGTTATGGAAAATATGCCTAGACTTAAAAAGGACTACAACGACAGAATTATTTCTGCATTAACTGAGGAATTTGGTTACAAAAACGTAATGCAGGTTCCTAAATTGGAGAAAATAGTGATCAGCAAGGGCGTTGGAGCTGCGATAGCAGATAAAAAATTAATTGAATATGCAGTGGATGAATTGACTCAGATCACGGGTCAGAGAGCTGTATCAACCATATCTAAGAAAGATATCGCAACCGGTCCGAAAACACGCGTTCCTCTCATCTCTCCAGAAGTAGAATCCAACAAAACACAAGCATTGTCATCAAAACGAATATAAGATCCGTCTTTACGTCTTACTTCTTTTTTGGTTCTGATCACAACCGCTTTTGAAACC
>JARRKS010000083.1:0-5051 GCA_037387865.1 Flavobacteriaceae bacterium | reverse complement strand
AAACTGACCAATACCAGCTTCATCACCAGGTGCAGCTCCTACTTCATCTGCAAGTATTGCAAGTTTGGTTCTAATAGTAGAATCCCTTACCCAATTAACAAATTGACGATACTCGCTATTTGTTATTTCAGTTTCATCCATATAAAAGGCTCTCACAGTTACTGTTTTTGCAGGTGCATCATTTATACCTGCAAGATCGTCATCTGCTTTACCCATAATAAATGCTCCACCAGGTACAAGTTCCATACCATATGGTTTTTCTGGATGCCATTTTTTTCCTTTAACTCCGACTAGCTCGCCTCTATCTTTAGAACCACAACTAGTAACTAAAATTAAAATTCCGGTTAATATTAAAAACTTCTTCATATCCATATAAAACTCAAGGTTAATTAATTAAGTTTAAAATTTGAGAGCGTAAACATATTTATATAATTTTTAAAAAACAACTTTTTTGATGAAAAATTTACGTTTCATCGTGAAAATAATGCATTTCATCGATGAATTTATCATTTCTATCTATACTTTTCTTACTAAACACTATTCTTCTGAAAGGCTTTATACCAACGTTCTGGAATCGTATTATTACAAGCGTCTACATAGTCTTTATGCATACAGGGTAATAACGTATGCTTCTTTAATTTATTATTAACTTTCGATGAAAAGGGGATTTCTATCCACCAACGACCAGTTTTAACACTTTTGTAAAAGATTAGTTCTTGAGAGTCGACTAAAGTAATGAATTTTTGGTAATGTTTTTCATTATTAAAATCATCATCTTTAACCCTAAAATTAACGCCTTCTATAAAGTACCAAATAATTTGTGCAACCAACATAGAAGTATTATCATCATTTTTAGATGGTTTATACTCGTATATGCCAAATGAAGACACTTTATTACTTATTCCTGCATAGCGAGAAATAGCACATATTTCCTTACCATCAAATCCATTAGGCGAATACTTTTGATTTTGACTTACTTCGGATGCTCTTACCGAATTTAAATCTATACTTACAATATTAGCGTCTCGCATCACTGGTTCAACAATGGTAATATCTCCAGAAATTTCTCCTAACCTGTAAGATTCAAAATAGAGTCTTTCCATTAAATCTATTTCTTCTTGCGGGTTAAAATAGGTTTGATAACCTAAAATTGAATAGTTAAATAAATTATATGGTTGGTCTAAAATAATCTTTCCAACAAAACTATTATTCTTAATTGGTTTGGAAGAATCTCCGAGATCAAATTTACTATCAACATTAACGATATTGACCATTGGCATTACAGAATCATAGGCTCTGTAATTAGCATAGGTTATATCTTGGCTTCCCCCTAATATGATTGGTATTATATTTTTTGTTAAAAGTATACTTACTATAGTTTTCAATGCAAAAAAGGTATCTTCGGTTGAATCTCCTTTATTAATGTCTCCTAAATCTGCTATTTGTGTTTTCCAACTTCCAGGGAAAAGCGAATAAAACATTTTTCTTATTTCATCCAGATTAAAATCTTCGCCAAAATAATTAATGTCGTTTCTATTTTCTAGAACACCTATTATGGCTATTTGCACATCTTCTAAATCGGGTATCCCATTTTGATTGGAATGAACTTTTAATTTCCTCCCCAAAGTTTGTTTAGCCTGCAATTGGATATGAGCTAAAACTGCATCTGAAACAGGAGAAAGAAAATTAAAATTCATAAACTATTTCTTTTTTGAAGTTTTTTTCTTTTTAGGAGCATCATTTTCTATGATTTCCTTTACTTTTTCTAAAGTTAATTTAGACGCATCAACTTTTTTATCTAACTCTATTTTTGTTTTTCCTTTTATAATATGATGCCTTCCCCAACGTGCCTTTTCAACTCTTATACCTTCATCTTCCCAATTGTGCACTAATTTATCTTTTTCTTTTTGAATTTTGTCTTCTATCAATGTTATAATATCTTTATCAGATAAATTATCCCAATCATATTTCTTGTTTACATTAATAAACATGTTGTTCCATTTTATAAATGGTCCGAATCGTCCTTTACCTTTTTGAACTGGTAGGTCTTGATAAGTATATATTGGCGCATCTGCTTTCTTTTTCTCTTTTATTAAAATGATGGCATCCTCTAATTCAACGCTTAAAGGGTTAACACCAGGTGGAAGCGATACAAATTTTTTACCAAATTTAATATAAGGTCCAAATCTTCCATTATTGACCTCAACAGAATCTCCTTCATATTCTCCTAATTGTTTTGGAAGTTGAAAAAGATCTAAAGCTTCTTCAAACGTAATGGTATTTAGCTGCTGATCTGGTGATAGACTTGCAAAAATTGGTTTTTCTTCTTCTTCTGCAACTCCTATTTGAACCATTGGTCCAAATTTACCCAACCTTACACTAACTTGTCTTCCAGTTTTAGGATCTGTTCCTAAAACTCGTTCTCCAGACTCTCTGTCTGCGTTTTCTTGTACATGTTCTACTTGAGGGTGAAAATCATTATAAAATTCTTTCATCATTTTAGACCAATCTACTTTACCTTCGGCTATATCATCAAAATCTTCTTCAACTTTAGCAGTAAAATTATAATCTAAAATGTGTTCAAAATGATTTACAAGAAAATCGGTAACTATCATGCCTACATCTGTTGGAACTAATTTTCCTTTATCAGAACCTACTTTTTCTGAAAGAGTTTCTTCCTTTACCGCATCATTAGACAAGGTTAGTTTTGCATATTTTCTTTCTTCGCCTTCAACTGTTCCTTTTTCAACATAGTTTCTGTTTTGTATGGTTGAAATGGTTGGAGCATAAGTAGATGGACGGCCAATGCCTAATTCTTCTAATTTTTTTACGAGTGATGCTTCCGTATATCTGTAAGGTGGGCGTGTATATCTTTCGGTTGCAGTAATATAATTATTATGAATTTTTTCGTTAATTTTTAATTCAGGTAACATACCTTCTTGCTCTACATCTTCATCATCTGTGCCTTCAAGATAAACCTTTAAAAACCCATCAAACTTTATAACTTCTCCATTTGCAATAAAGCTTTCATTATGATTAGATACGCTTATTTTTACATTAGTTCGTTCTAATTCTGCATCACTCATTTGTGATGCAATAGCTCTTTTCCAGATTAACTCATATAAACGACTTTGGTCTCTATCTATATGGACTGATTGTCGAGAAAAATCTGTAGGTCTAATAGCTTCATGAGCTTCTTGTGCTCCTTTAGATTTACCTTTATAGTTTCTAGGTTTGCTATACGATTTTCCAAAAGCACTTTCAATAGCAGTTTTTGCTCCATTTCGTGCTTCGTCAGACAAATTCACACTGTCTGTTCTCATATAAGTAATTAGTCCAGCTTCATAAAGTCGTTGAGCATTTGTCATTGTTCTACTAACTGAAAAGCCCAATTTTCTTGAAGCTTCCTGTTGCAAAGTAGAGGTTGTGAATGGTGAAGATGGAGATTTTTTAGCAGGTTTCTTTTCTAATTCACTAACCTTAAAGCTAGCTGAAATATTTGACTGCAAAAATTGTTGAGCTTCAGATTTTGAAGAAAAGTTCTTCGGCAATTTAGCTTTAAAAGACTGACCATCTTCATTTGCAAATTCTGCATCAACTCTATAAAAAGCTTCGGGAGAAAACTCTTGAATGTCTCTTTCACGCTCTACAATTAATCTCACAGAAACAGATTGAACTCTACCAGCAGACAATCCTCCTTTTACCTTACGCCAAAGTACTGGAGATAACTCATAACCAACTATTCTATCTAACACTCGGCGTGCTTGTTGTGCATCTACGAGATCATAATCTATACCTCTTGGGTTTTCAATAGCTTTTTGAATGGCTGATTTGGTAATTTCATGAAAAACAATACGCTTTGTTTTTTCTTTATCCAGTTTTAAAGTTTCTACAAGATGCCAAGCTATCGCCTCCCCTTCTCTATCTTCATCACTAGCTAGCCAAACCATATCAGCCTTCTTGGCTAAATCCTTAAGTTTTTTAACGACATCTCTTTTATCTTTAGAGACCAAGTATTTAGGTTTAAAGTCACCTTCTACATTAACACCAAGTTCTTTTGAAGGTAAATCTGCAATATGTCCAAAACTAGATTCAACTTTAAAATCTTTTCCAAGAAATTTTTCAATAGTTTTTGCCTTGGCAGGCGACTCAACTATAACTAAATTCTTTGCCATAAATGCTTTTTTTCAAGTTGCAAAGGTATATGAAAAATAATTTAAGTGCCTAATTTAATAAGCATCGATATATAATTTGTTGAAAAAATTAAGAAAGCCTGAATAAATCAGGCTTTAAATTATCAATATAAAAATATAACTATTCTGTTATTTCTAAATCGTCTACAGCATCAAACCCAACCACTTCTTTATATATTAAATAAAAAGGCAAATAAATAAATGGTGCTAAAAAGAGTGAGCCTAGACCACAAGTTACTAAAGTCAAAATAATAATTAGCAGATATAAGACTACAAATAACCCGAAGGACAGCAGCCATTTTTTTGTACCCAGTTTAAAACTCACCTTTACTATATCTGTAGTAGGCATATTAGGATTAAATGCATAAACAATAATAAAATAAGACATTGGAATGAATGCATAAATTAAAGGGACAAAACACAATAACGAAGCAACTATAGCAACAACAAAAGTAGCAATCATTAGCATAGTGACACCTCCAAAATATTTTCCTTTAAGAAAATGGAATAAATCTGAAGCTTTGACTTCTTGTCCATGATCAATGTTTTTTATAATTCTAAAAAAACCTGCCTGCAATGCCAACTGAATGACTGCAATAGCAAGAATACCAACTATAAAAATCAGTAAAGAAATACCTGTTAGTCCTGCAAAAATCTCGCTATAAATCTCTGAATCTGATTTCCCGCTTTCAGATTTTGCAATCATGGCCAATACAAATGGCATATAAAATATAATAATAAAAGGTAATGCTAAAACATGTATAATAATCTGAAATAAAAAGCCATATAACCAGCTTTTTTTGAATAGTTCTACCGAATTATTAAAAAGATTACCAAAATCCAATGGCTTTGCATTTT
>JARRKS010000082.1:1963-11191 GCA_037387865.1 Flavobacteriaceae bacterium | reverse complement strand
TCCAATACAGATCTCTAATGCACGAATGACACGATGTGGATTTTCGATTTCAATAGTCTTGTAAGTAGTTTTATCCAGTTTTTTAAGCTGTAGTTGTAAACTTTTTAAACCTTTTGTTTCAAGTTTTTTGTTTAATTCTTCTCTAATTGTTGCATCTACTTCAGGAAAATGATCCAAGCCTTTGGTTACTGCATCAACATAGAGACCAGAACCACCTACCATAATAACAACTTTATGCAATTTAAAAAGCGAATCCAAACATTGCAAAGCATCCCTTTCAAAAGCACCAACATTATAATTATCTTCTATAGATTTGTGATGTATAAAATGATGTTTAACGCTTTCTAGTTCTTCTTTTGTTGGGGCAGCTGTACCTATCTGCATTTCTTTAAAGAATTGTCTTGAGTCAGCAGAAATTATTTCTGTATTAAAGTGTTCAGCCAGTTTTATACTTAACGAAGTTTTTCCAATAGCTGTAGGACCGACAACTGAAATAAGATAATTATGAGGATTAGTTGAATTGATTAGATAAATTATTTGAAAAATTAATTACTACAATTAATCGCTAACATTATTTGAATGATGAAGTTTTTCTCCACATTCATAACAAAATTCTGCTCCATCTCTATGATCTTCGGCCATACAATTGGCACATGATTGTGAATTAAGGTGAATTTTTTCGGTATGGCCCTGTTTTGTTTTATTTTGGCTTGTATATTCTGCTGAAACAATTCCAGTCGGTACTGCAATGATGCCGTAACCTAAAATCATCACTAAAGAGGCTATAAATTGCCCTAAAGGCGTTTGCGGTGCAATATCACCAAATCCAACCGTGGTAAGTGTTACAATACACCAATACACACTTTTTGGGATATTTGTAAAGCCGTTTTCTTCACCTTCAACTAAATACATAATAGTGCCCAAAATAACCGCGATAATCACAACAGCGAATAAAAACACAGAGATTTTGGCTCGACTTGCTTTTAATGCGTTAACCAATGTATTGGATGCACCCAAAAATCGAGCTAATTTTAAAATTCTAAAAATTCTCAATAAACGCAGGGCTCGTAATGCAACTAAAGCATGAGTGCCAGCAAATATTATTGATAAATATTTTGGAATGGTAGATAAAAAGTCAACAATTCCATAAAAACTAAAAATATATTTTAAAGGACGTTTTACTGTAATAATTCGAGCAATATATTCTATTGTAAATAAAATAGTGATTATCCATTCTGAAATATCTAAAAAGGTATGATATCTGGCATCATACCTTTTTACACTTTCTAACATAACAAGCACAATACTGGCTAAAATAGCTATTAGTAATATAATATCGAATAACTTTCCGGCGGGTGTATCTGCTTCATAAATAATATCATGAAGTTTATCCCTCCAGTTTTTATTAGATTTGTTACTCATAAATTCAAAAATACTAAAAGATTAGTTGTTTTTCTGATTGCCGTTTAAAATAAACGTTTTAATTCCATTATTTCGTCTCAAATAACTTTGTATAATATGTTGTGTATCTCTGTTGTTTTGCATAGGAGTAATGATAGACTGCAAAACGTCTATGTTATTAATCTGATAATTTAGATTATAAAACCCAATACCTCTAAACACACCATTTTCTATAAGAATAGCACTGCGTTCATCAACCTCTCTACCTCTGTCAATGAGGACCATATTCTGATTTTCAAAACTATGTTTGTTAATTATCTGTGACACTCTTGAATTATACTTAATTGGATCTTCTTTTTCTATACATGCACCAAAGCATTGTTTTATGGTATAATTGAAGCAATTACTTCTGGTAGGATATACCCCTGTTAGTTTTTGACAAAGATTATATTCGTCTGTTACTTTAGAAATAAAGCTTTTTCCACTTTGCAAGTTTGAAAATGTAGTAATTGGTTTTTCCTGACCGTTTATTTTAGCAACTTTTAAATTGAGATACCCTTTGTTATCTGTAAAACTAAAAAGACCGTGTGTGAAAATAGTGCGCCTTAATGCACGATTATATATAGGTTTGTTTCTCTTTATTTCTTCACTTTCCTTAAGTAACGCTACGAGTTCACTACCTGTTTCCTCATAAGTTACAGTTGACACCTGTAACTGTATTTTTTTAGATTTAGGATTATCGCTTGTAAAATGCTGATTCACACGCTTTTTAATGTTTTTACTTTTCCCAATGTAAATAATTTCTCCATCATAATTGTGCATATAATAAACACCTGTAATAGACGGAAGCTCTTCAATAATATCTAATAATCTAGGCTCCATTTGATATTTTGGGTCTAGCCTAATTGACTCCTGAATTATTTTTTTATTAACATCTTTGTCGAGTAAAATTTTAAACAATTTTAAAGTTGCCTGGGCATCACCAGAAGCCCTGTGTCTATCTGCTATTGCAATACCAAGAGATCTTGTCAATTTTCCTAAACTATATGATTGTTGATCAGGAATTAGGTCTTTGGCTAGTTCTACTGTACAAAGAGTTTTTCTACTAAAATCGTATCCTAATCTTTTAAACTCCGTACGTAGAATTCTATAATCAAATTTCGCATTATGCGCTACTAGAATAGCATCTTCTGTGATTTCGATAATACGTTTTGCAATCTCATAAAATTTGGGAGCATTGCGTAGCATGTTGTTGTTAATACCAGTAAGATTTACAACAAAAGGCTGAATATCGCGCTCTGGATTAATGAGACTTATAAATTGATCTACAACCTTATGACCATTGTATTTATAGATTGCTATTTCTGTAATACCTTCTTCATTATACTTACCACCAGTTGTTTCTATGTCTAAAATTGTATAAATACCTTATAATTTTAATTATAATTGCGTTCTCCAAAAATACTACTTCCTATTCTTACCATATTGCTACCACAATCTATAGCAAGTTGATAGTCACCACTCATTCCCATTGAAATAATTTTAAAATTAGGATGGTCTTTTTTTAATTCATCAAAAATTCTTTTTAATGAATCAAATTCTTGTTTTATTTGATTTTTATCAGTGGTAAATGTAGCCATTCCCATAACCCCAACAATATTAACGTTGTTTAATTCTGAAAATTCTTTTGAAATTAAAATTTGTTCTGCATCTTCTCCTGTCATTCCAAATTTAGAATCTTCAGCAGCAATTTTAAGTTGAAGTAAACAATCGATCACCCGATTATGTTTCAGAGCTTGTTTGTTTATTTCTTTAAGTAATTTAAGGTTATCCACACCATGAATTAAACTTACAAAACTCGCCATATATTTTACTTTATTGCGCTGAACGTGTCCAATCATGTGCCACTGAATATCTTTTGGAAGCTGTTCATGTTTTTCAACCATTTCTTGGATTTTATTTTCTCCAAAAACACGATGACCCGTGTTGTAGGCTTCTAGAATATCTTCAACAGGCTTGGTTTTACTTACAGCTACAAGTGTGACGTATTCAGGTAATGTTGTTTTTAATTGTTGAAGATTATTTTTTATACTCATAATTTTTCAAAGTAATACAATTGAGATTCTTAATCAAGGATTGGTATTACGGCTTTAAATGGGATTGCTTTTGGCGCTTAACTTATAAAAACTGTTTCGCTACCTTTTCTGCTTTTTTGCTTTCAGAATAATCATAAAACCCTTCACCAGATTTTACACCTAATTTTCCTGCTCTTACCATATTTACTAATAAAGGGCAAGGTGCATATTTTGGGTTTTTAAACCCTTCGTACATCACATTTAAAATAGAAAGACAAATATCCAAACCAATGAAATCAGCTAATTGTAGCGGTCCCATAGGATGCGCCATCCCAAGTTTCATAACTGTATCTATTTCTTGAACTCCAGCAACATTGTTATAAAGTGTTTCAATGGATTCGTTTATCATTGGCATTAAAATTCTGTTAGCAACAAACCCCGGATAGTCGTTAACTTCTACAGGAGTTTTTCCTAATGCTTTAGACATATCCATAATGAGCTTGGTTACTACATCACGTGTATTGTAACCACGAATAATTTCAACCAGTTTCATAATTGGCACTGGATTCATAAAATGCATGCCGATGACCATTTCTGGTCTTGAGGTTACAGATGCTATTTGAGTAATTGAAATGGAAGACGTATTGGTAGCTAGAATAGTATCTTCTGGACAGGCTTCGTCTAATTGCTTAAAAATCTGAAGTTTTAAATCGACATTTTCTGTAGCAGCTTCTACAACCAAACTTGCATGTTCAACACCTTTAACAATATTTGTAAAAGTAATTATGTTGCCTAACGTTTCATCTTTTTGATCTTCAGTTATCTTTTCTTTGGCAACCATTCTATCAAGGTTTGAAGTAATGGTTTCTATTCCTTTTTTTAATGCAGATTCATTAATATCAATAAGTTGAACTTTAAATCCGTTTTGAGCAAAAGTATGAGCAATACCATTTCCCATAGTTCCTGCTCCAATAACCGCTACATTTTTCATTGCGCTTGTATTTATTTAAAACAATTTATTATTCGAGTCGCCACACTTAAGGCTTCTGTACCATCATGTAATGTTACTATTGGAGAAATGTTATTGTTAATAGCATAAGCAAAAGATTCTAACTCATCTAAAATGGCATTATTGCTCCCAACGTTTGGATTATCAAAATAGATTTGTTTTTTAACGCCTTCAGCATTTTGTAGAATCATATCAAAATCACCAGGATGTTCAGGTGCATCTTTCATTTTAACAACTTCACATTTTTTCTCTAAAAAGTCTACAGAAATATATGCATCTCGTTGAACGAAACGCGTCTTTCTCATAACCTAGCATTGGCAATATCTGGTGTATCGCTAATCACAGAAACACCACTAGCTGATACATTTTTAACTTTTGATTTTACGACACTTAAAATAATATCGATGTCGTGTATCATTAAATCCAAGACTACAGGAACATCTGTGCCCCGAGGATTGAATTCTGCCAGTAGATGTGTTTCTATAAACATTGGGTTTTCAACCTTATCTTTTACAGCAATAAAAGCTGGATTAAAACGCTCTACATGACCAACCTGGCCTCTAATATTGTGTTCTGCTAATAATTCTCTAATATGTTCTGCTTCTTCAACAGTATTAGTAATTGGTTTTTCAATAAAGATATGTTTTCCTTTGGCAATGGCTTGTTTGGCACATTCGTAATGCGATAAAGTAGGTGTTACAATATCTACCATATCTACTGCATCAATTAGTTCTTCAACAGAATTGAAAAGTGTATAGCCAAACTCATCAGCAACCTTTTGAGCGTTAGCTGTATCCTGGTCATAAAAACCAACCAGTTCGTATTTTTCAGATTGATTTAAAAGCCTTAAATGTATTTTCCCTAAATGTCCAGCACCAAGAACGCCTGCTTTTAGCATATCGTTTTGTTTTGAACAAAAATAAGGTTTTTAACTATTTATCTATGTCAAAATAAAATAAATTGTATCGAGCACTATTTGTTATAATTCTTTTTGGCAAATAACTTTTATCTTTAAAATGTTTGATTAATTTTAAACAGAAAATACACCTTATAAATTGAAAGATACGTTTAAACACAAAGGATTAAGACAACAATTAGTTAATGTTATAAAAGCCAAAGGAATAAGTGATGAAAATGTTTTAGAAGCCATTGGTAAAGTACCAAGACATTTATTTATGGATTCTGGATTTTTAGACCATGCCTATCAGGATAAAGCATTTCCTATTGCTGCGGACCAAACCATATCGCAGCCATATACAGTGGCCTTTCAAACTGAATTATTAAAGGTCAAGCAAGGCGATAAAATACTTGAAATTGGTACAGGTAGCGGATATCAGGCTGCTGTTTTATGTGAACTTGGTGTTAAATTGTATAGCATTGAAAGGCAATTAGAACTCTTTAAAAAGACTAATAAATTCTTGCCAAAATTGGGATACAGACCTAAAAAACTCATCTTTGGTGATGGTTATATGGGTTTGGAAGAAGAAGCTCCTTTTGATGGCATAATTGTTACCGCAGGGGCGCCTTTTGTACCTAAACCTTTATTATCTCAATTGAAAATAGGAGGTAAGCTTGTTATTCCTGTTGGTAACAATGTGCAAGTCATGACACTCTATATAAGAAAAGGAGAAAAAGAGTTTGAAAAATATGAATATGGCGAATTTAGGTTTGTGCCATTACTTGAAGATAAATCCTAAATCCGGAATATTTTTACTTTTTTAACTTTTAATAACAATTTGCTCCATCCATTTGTTTCTTAAATCTAATTGAGCTTGTGTTGGATTTTTCATTAAAGAAAAAGTTGCAGTTTCTTCATCATAAGTTATTCCTAACTTTTCATAATATTCTTTAAAAGGAAGCGGTTCTGATGCTTTTACATATTTGTTGAAAAAGTCGCTTATCTCTGGATGTGTTTCGTTTGCGAAATCGTCAAAAAATGTTTTTTCGTTAAAAGGTTTGTCTGGGCCATATTCTTTTGCTAAATCATTAATAACATCTACTAATCCTCTTTCACCATTAGAAAGTTCTAACAACCTGATGTCAAGAAGTCCGGCAACAAGAGCGCCTTTCATATAAATGTTTGCATATTGTTTATGTCCTTCTGGAGTATAAGACGTTCTTGCCAATTCGACAAGACTGATATTAGGATTGAAATAATTATTGTTTAAAATAACTTTCCGTCTTAAAGTCTTGAAATAATCTTCCATAGATTTCTGTCTGGAACGAAATAACATCATATGCGCTGCCCATTCTGTAGTGCCTTCATATAACCATAAATGGTCTGAAACAACTGGTGTTACAAAATTAAACTGATCAACAATTTCGCTATGGATATTAAGAGGTGTTACAATATGAAAAAACTCATGTGCTGAAGTATCCGTAATGTCTTTCTCAATATTTTCCCATGGAGATTCTTTGTAAACATATCCTGAACTATAAGAATGTTCCCAAGCACCTACTGTGACATCTTCAAAATGATATAAGAATGTATAACGATCAACAGGTAATCCATTTAGAAAACCACTTGCGGAAAGCAACATATTTCTCATAGAATCTAATATCTGATCAGATTTAATTAAGCCTGTTTTTGAGTAAGTAAAAATATCGATCGTTGTTCCATTTACATCCATAGAAGCTTTTGTTAATTCACCAAGAAGAATAGGAGAATCTACAACATGGTCATAATCTTCAGCTAAATATAAGCCTTCACTCGTTTTGTCTAAAGCTGTACCAACAATCCATTGTTCTGGATAATCGATTTTTATTTTTATTGGGTTTGTTTGTTTTCCTTTAAAATATCCAAAAACACCTTGGCCATTTATTAATGAATGATCATTTTCAATTGATGTGCCACACATTAAATAAATTTTATTTTCAGTAACTGGAGTATCCCAAGTTTCAGCAATTTCATATTCAATTTTTGCAATGTTTTCAGGAGATGTTAGTTCATATTGATTGATTGAAATCTTTTTTGTTTCCAACTCATTTCCTTTACTATCAAATGCTTTAAATGAGTGTACAAATCTTCCTATATCCATTACAGCGTAGGTTCCTGGAGCTGTTGAAGCAAATTGATAAATGTTGTTATTTTCTGTTAATGAAGGAGGAGTTACAGTAACCTTAAAGGTATCATCAGATCTATCTTGAAGATTAACATTAAAATAAACATCTGTAGTTTGAACAGTTGAAATTTTACTACTTCCACATGAAGCAAGTACTAACGAAAATACAATGAGCCAAAGCTTAAAGAAATATTTCATTTTTGCGTTTTAAAAATTTTCGCAAAATATAAATATTGGTAAGTCTTGAGCGTTAATAATCTCTTAAATTAATTATATATTTTTTTAATCCGGTCAAGATTACGCTTATTTTCTCTGTCACGAATAGTTTCCCTCTTATCATGGAGTTTTTTACCTTTTGCTAAAGCAATTTCTAATTTGGCGTAACCTTTTTCATTGATAAATAACCGAAGAGGAATAATAGTAAGTCCTGTATTTTGAACTTCTTTATTTAGCTTTTTTAACTCCTTTTTGTTTAATAGCAGTTTACGAGTGGCTTTGGGTTTATGATTGTAGTATGTGCCATAGATGTATTCTTCTATGGTCATGTTTACTACAAAAAGTTCTCCACGATCATTAAACTCGCAAAAGCTTTCAGCAATAGATGCTTTACTATTTCTTATAGATTTTATTTCTGTACCAGTTAATACAATACCAGCCGTATACTTATCCAATATTTCATATTGAAAACGCGCCTTTTTGTTTTGTATGTTAATGCTTTTTTGCATAGGCTGCCAAAGGTAGATAATTTAAGATAATTTTTAAATAAGTAAAAAAAGTATTCTATAGCTTTACAGTATATTGTAGAAAAACATATTAATGAATCCAAAAATAACTTTCCTTTTTTTGAGTGTCATTTTTATTTCTGGTTGTATAAATAATTCAGAAATAGGTTTAGCAGATACTATTATTAATAAATCTATTGAAGTTTCGGGAGGAGATAAATTTAAGAACTCGATTATTGATTTCGATTTTAGAGATAGACATTATAAAGCTATTCGTGACAATGGATTGTTTCAATACGAAAGGGAATTTCAGGATTCACTTGGGGTAATTAAAGATGTTTTGTCAAATTCTGGTTATGAACGTTTTTTAAACAATGAACCATTTGCACCTCATGATACTATGGCTGTAAAATATGCAAGGTCTGTAAATTCTGTGCATTATTTTTCTGTGTTACCTTTTGGCTTGAATGATGATGCAGTGAATAAAACATATTTAGATAGTGTGATGATAAAAGGAAAAAAATACCATAAACTTAAAGTAGATTTTAATGAAACTGGAGGAGGAGAAGATTATGAAGATGTATTTATTTATTACATTAATTCAGAAACCCACAAAGTAGATTATTTTTCATACATCTATTTTGTAGATGGAGGAGGCATCAGATTTAGAGAAGCCTACAATGAAAGATATGTAAATGGGCTTCGATTTGTTGATTATAAGAATTATAAATCTAAAAATAAAAATGTCGATTTATACACCTTGGATAGTTTATTTCAATTAAATGAATTGAAACTTCTTTCTAAAGTTGATCTTGAAAACATTACAGTGAAGTAATTATTCAATGCTTTTAGATTGACTATGAAATGAGTTGAATAAGAGCATTTAAGTTTTTATTTACCTCTACCACTTTTTTTAACATTCAAATTTTTTACAACATTCCTATTATTTGATTTTCGGC
>JARRKS010000082.1:0-1956 GCA_037387865.1 Flavobacteriaceae bacterium | reverse complement strand
CCACCAACAAAAGGGTGTCAGATATTATATCACCAGAAATAGTAACAATATAAAGATTGGCATTATTGCTATCATCTATATGTTCGTATTTCTCCTTGCTTAAAATCGAATTTACAAATTTCGGAGTACTATTACTATGACCAACGACCAAAACAGATTGCCCTTTAGTATTATTTAAAAATTCCTGTACATCAATCTCCTTTGGGTTATACAGTGTGATTTCAATATTATTTTTTAATGCTGTAGGTTGTGCAGTTTCAATAGTTCTGTGGTATTCTGTTGAGTATATTGCATCGAATTTTATGTTTTTAAAAACATTTTTCCAGTGTTCTGCACGTTGTTTACCTTTCTCAATAAGATGAGGATTTTGATTCGACGCATCGCTTCTGTCTTTTTCAGCATGCCTGATAAAATAATATGTTGATGTTTCTGTTTTAGATTGCTCTTCTTTGGTTTGTAAGCAAGATGTTAGTATTCCAAACAATATTATGGACAGGAGCATTATTTTTTTCATGAGAAAATGATTAATCATGTCAAAGATATAAATTTAAGTTGCTTGGTTTTCAAAGTAGTTTCCAAAAAATAACCATGCCACTTAAGTCTTTATTGATCAATTCAAAATCCAATGAGGTTTTACCTATATTTTCATATCCTATTTTTGTATAAAAACGCAAGGCTTGTTGTTGAGTATCCATAGCTTTTAACCAAATAGAATTTTTCCCTTTTTCTTTTGCACGTTTTTCTACCCAATTAAATAATATTTTACCAACACCTTTTCCTTGTGCTTCATAGCCCAGATAAATTCTGTGGAAGTAAACATTGGATTCTTTTGAAAAACCAATGAGAGGTTTGTTATAATCAATTCTTAAAATGCCAACATCTTGAGATTTATAAATAACAAAATAGTATTCTGAATCAGCATTGTTAAGCTCTTGTTCTAAATTCTCTTTATTATAGAACCTGTTTAAGTACCATTCACAATCTTCACCTTTCCAAAGGTGTTTATACACAGGTGTGTAAACACGTCTAACCAAATCAATTAGCTTTTCTTGGTCTTGAATCGTAATATTTTGAAGTTGAATATGATCTGAAATTTGAATCACTAAAATTTAATTTTTACAATATTAGCCTAAAAATTTCTATAAAAGAAAAAGCAACGATTACCCATTTTTTAGGCTCACGTTGCTTTTCTACTAACTAACCAACTATATATGAAAAACGTCTTGACTTGTGCTTTATTGTTGTATTAACTTAATTTTAATATTCTTCTATTACAAGATCACCTTGATTTCTGAATACTAATTTATTATCAAAAGAATCCAACAAAATAATACTATCTGTAGTTACCCTTCCAGAAAGTATTTCTTTACTCAATTCGTTCAAGACTTCTTTTTGGATAACACGTTTTACTGGTCGTGCTCCATATTCAGGATTATAACCTTTTTCTGCTAAATAAGAAATAGCTTCTTGTGTTGCATCAAAAGTAATACCTTGTTTTGCTATTATTTTAGTAATGGCTTTAAGTTGCAATCCAACAATATCCAAAATGTTTTCTTTGGTTAAAGGAGTGAACATGATAGTATCATCAATCCTATTTAAAAATTCTGGACGAATAGTTTGTTTCAATAATGCTATTACATCAACTTTTGCAGCTTCAATAGCTGAATCAATATCTTTTGTTGCTTCAAATCGCTCATGAATAACACTGCTTCCCAAGTTTGAAGTCATAATAATGATGGTATTTTTAAAATCAGCCACTCGACCTTTATTGTCTGTCAATCGTCCTTCGTCCAAAACTTGAAAAAGCACATCCTGATACATTCAATATTCTTTTACAAGTTTTGGACGAAGGACGATTGACAGACAATAATGGTCGAGTGGCTGATTTTAAAAACACAATCATTATTATGACTTCAAACTTGGGAATCAGTGTTATTCATGAGCGATTTGAAGCAA
>JARRKS010000081.1:0-9964 GCA_037387865.1 Flavobacteriaceae bacterium | reverse complement strand
GGTACATTAGGCAAAGCACTTGGAGGCGCTATGGGTGGTTATACAACGGGAAAGAAAGAAATAATAGCTATGCTTAGACAACGCTCGCGTCCATATTTATTTTCTAATTCTTTGGCTCCAGCTATTGTTGGCGCATCTATAAAAGTGTTTGACATGTTATCTAACGATACATCTTTAAGGGATAAATTAGAATGGAATACAAATTATTTTAAAAAAGGCATGAAAGATGCAGGGTTTGATATTGTTGATGGAGATTCTGCAATAGTTCCTGTAATGCTGTATGACGCAAAGCTATCTCAAAAAATGGCTACTTTATTATTGAAGGAAGGCATTTATGTCATAGGTTTCTTTTTTCCTGTAGTTCCTAAAGAAATGGCCAGAATTCGTGTGCAATTATCAGCATCTCATGAAAAACACCATTTAGATAAAGCCATTTCTGCATTTATTAAGGTCGGAAAAATGCTGTCTGTTATTTAAATTTGTTCCAAACTCCTTTATTTTACTACAAATATCCAATATTTTTATATATTTGTCTTTGTTAATAAAATTTAACAACTTACTTTTGTTTACAATTAACACTTAAAAATTAAACTTTTGAATATGAAAAATCTTAGCAGATTATTGTTCGCAATGTTGCTGGTATTTGGTTTTAGCAACACTTATGCACAAGACGAAAACAATCCTTGGTCTATCACCGTTGGTGTAAACGCGGTAGACTTTTATCCTACTGGAGAAGATGCTCCACTTGGTGACACATTTAGTGAATTCTTCAATTTTGGTGATCACTACAATATTTTACCTTCTCTATCTTCACTTACAGTTTCTCGCTATTTAAGTAACGGGTTCTCTTTAGGAGTGACTGGATCATTGAATAGAATTGACAAATGGGGTGATGCAAGAGTACCTGATTTATCTTATTATGGTATAGATGGTACCGTTAAATATAGCCTTGGAGAGGTATTAAACACAAGCTGGTTTGAGCCTTATTTAGGCGCTGGTGGTGGTTACACTTGGGTTGACGATATTGGAGCAGGTACATTGAATGGAACTTTAGGGTTCAATTTTTGGTTTAGTGATAATATAGCCTTCACTATTCAAACTGCTTATAAACATGCATTTGAAGATTATTTACAAACTCATTTCCAACATACAGCTGGTCTTTCAATTAAATTTGGAGGTAAAGACACTGATGGAGATGGTATTTATGACAAAGACGATGCATGCCCAGATGTTCCAGGTTTAGCTGAATTTAACGGATGTCCAGATACTGATGGTGATGGTATTGAAGATAGTAAAGACGATTGTCCTACTGAAGCTGGTTTAGCTGAATTTAATGGTTGCCCTGATTCTGATGGTGATGGTGTACCAGATAAAGATGATGACTGTCCAACAGTTGCAGGTTTAAAAGAATTTAACGGTTGCCCTGATTCTGATGGTGATGGTGTGCCAGATAATATTGATGAGTGTCCAGATGTAGCAGGTCCTGCAGCAAATAAAGGTTGTCCTTGGCCAGACAGAGATGGTGATGGTGTGCCAGATAAAGATGATCTTTGCCCAGACAAAGTAGGTACTGTAGCAAACCAAGGTTGTCCAGAAGTAACTGATGCTGTCAAAAAAGCGTTAAATGAATATGCTAAAACAATCTTGTTTGATACTGGTAAAGCTACAATAAAAGATCAATCTGCAGAAGTTTTAAATAACATTATAGATATTTTGAAAGAATATCCTAATGCGAATTTCTCAATTGATGGACACACCGATAGTGTTGGTAGCGAAGCTTCAAACCAAAAATTATCTCAAGAAAGAGCAAGTTCTGTTATGAATTATTTGATTTCTAACGGTATTGCTTCAAACAGACTTTCTGCTGAAGGATTTGGTGAGTCAAGACCAATTGATACTAACAATACTAGAGCGGGAAGAGCTAATAACCGTAGAGTTGAAATTAGCCTTAAAAAGTAATAGTATTTTTTAAAAATAATTAAGTTAAAAACGCCTTCATGATGAAGGCGTTTTTTATTTTTATACAATGACAACATTTATATCAGATGTTCTTCAAGATTTGTATGAAAAGAAATTCAATTTTTCTGAACTCATCTTCATACTTCCAAATAAACGTTCTGGGATTTTTTTAAAACAACAGATTACTCAAACAATTGAAAAAACCATTTTTTCTCCAGAAATATTAAGTATTGAAGAGTTTGTTCAAGAACTGTCTCAATTAAAACAAGTTTCAAATTCAAATCTTATTTTTGAATTTTATAGTACTTATATAGAGCTTACCAAGAAAGAAAATCAAGACACATTTGACGTTTTCTCTAAATGGGCTCAAGTTATGCTACAAGACTTTAACGAGATCGACCGATTTCTTATACCTCATAAAAAAATATTTGAATATTTAAGTGCGCTAAAGGAAACGGATCATTGGGCTCTAGATAATAACAAATCAGAATTTGTTATCAAATATCTCTCCTTTTGGAAAAAATTACATGCCTATTATATCCATTTTTCAGAATCTCTCTTAAGTCAAAAAATCGGTTATCAAGGTTTGATGTTTAGAGAAGCAGTAGAAAATATTCAAGTTTATATTCAAAATAATGAAAGTAAAAAACATATTTTTTTAGGCTTTAATGCTTTAAATGCAGCAGAAGAAACAATTATTCAAGAGCTTTTACAAAATGATATGGCTTGCATTTATTGGGATATTGATGAGGTTTTTTTCTCTACTTCATATCATGATGCTGCTTTATTTACAAGAAAGTTTAAAACAAATTGGACGTATTATAAAAATCACTCTTTTAATTGGATAACGAATCATTATACAAAAGAAAAAAATATTTCAGTTTTTGGAATTCCAAAAAATATTGGGCAGGCTAAACAAGTAGGTTCATTATTAAAAGAAATAAAAAAAGAAAAAGGAAATTTAAACAATACTGCTCTTGTTCTTGGTGACGAAAATTTGTTAATCCCTGTTTTAAATTCTTTCCCAGGTAATATTGAGAGTTTAAATATAACTATGGGATTTCCTTTAAAATCAACACCTCTATCTCAATTGTTTGAAGTGTTTTTTAGAATCCATAAGTATGCTTCCAAAGAGTTTTATTATAAGGATGTGATTTCTATTATAAGTCATCCTTTAATTAGACCATTACTGATTATAAATGATATAGATGTTTCTACAAATCTCATTCAAAAAATACAAACTAATAATTTAGTTTATATAGATCTTGAACAATTAAATCAAATAGCGCAAATAAATATCGAGGTTATTGATTTGTTATTTTCAAATTTGAACAATAATCCTCAAGCCGCATTAAAAGTATGTTCAGAAATTATCTTGGAAATAAAAAAGCAACTTTCATCAAATAAAAGTCAAAATCTACTAGCTTTAGAATACACATATCGCTTTAATGAACTTTTTAATGAGCTTACGCTATTAAACACAGAATATCAACATATCAATAATATTTCCACGCTTCATACTATTTACAAAGAACTATTAAAAGTTGAGACTTTAGATTTTAAAGGAGAGCCTTTGCATGGACTTCAGGTTATGGGAATGTTAGAATCTCGCGTTTTGGATTTTGAAACCGTTATCATAACTTCAGTAAATGAAGGAATTCTTCCTTCAGGAAAAACCACAAGCTCATTTATCCCTTTTGATGTAAAGCTGGAAAACAAATTGCCTACTTATAAAGAGAAATCTGCAATCTATTCTTATCATTTTTATAGATTACTTCAGCGCGCTAAAAATATTTACATTTTATATAATACAGAAATTGATACGTTAAAAGGCGGAGAAAAAAGCCGATTTATAACTCAATTAGAATTAGAAAAAATACATGAAATTAATCATAAAATCGTAGTTCCTCATTCTCCAATTATAAATAAAAAGATTGATAAAATAAAGAAAACAGGTTCTGTTATAAAAAAATTAAATCAGGTTTCAGAGAAAGGCTTTTCACCTTCTTCTTTGACTAATTATATAAGAAACCCTATTGATTTTTATTTTGATAAAATTCTAGGCATTAAAGAAAAAATGAAATCAAAAATTTCAGAATCCGTTAAAACACAATTCAACAAATCGTATAAAGAAGGTTCAATAACCAAAGGGAAAAACCTTATTATTTTTGAAGTCGCCAAACGCTTTGTATATAATTTTATTAATTCAGAAATTGATAATTTAAATAATGGTAATCAAATAAAAATAATTGCAATTGAAGCAAAACATAAGGTTAGAATTGATATTCCTGAACTTTCATTTCCTGTATATTTAAACGGAACTGTAGATCGAGTTGACGAGTATAATGGTGTTTTAAGAATAATAGATTATAAAACAGGAAAGGTTGAGACATCAAATGTTGAAATCACCAATTGGGAAGATATCACAACAGATTACACCAAGTACAGTAAAAGTTTTCAGGTTTTGACTTATGCATACATGTTGCATATAAAAACACCTTTAAAATTCCCTGTTGAAGCTGGGATTATATCTTTTAAGAATTTGAATAAAGGTTTTTTAAAATTTGCTAAAAAAGAAAAAAGTGGCAGTAGGTCAAAAGACTCGATGATTACACAAGAAACTCTAAATAGTTATTTTATAGAACTTAAAAAATTAGTATTAGAAATCTGTAACCCAAAAATAGACTTTATAGAAAAAGAGATTTAAAATGATTCGATTAAAAAACATTATTATTCCTGGAAAACACGACAAACCCATTTTAATAGATGTTCATTATACAGAAAATGATGTTCACAAACCAATTGTTGTTTTTTGTCATGGTTATAAAGGTTTTAAAGATTGGGGCGCTTGGAATATCATGGCAAATTATTTTGCCGGTGTAGGATTTTGTTTTATTAAATTCAACTTTTCTTATAACGGCGGAACAGTAGATCAACCCATAGATTTTCCAGATTTAGAAGCCTTTGGTAATAATAATTACACCAAAGAGTTAGACGATTTAGAATCTGTGATAGATTGGGTAACCTCTAATCCAAATATTTCGAAAGTTGGTGATACAAAAAATATATCCTTGATTGGTCATAGCAGAGGTGGTGGCATAGCAACTATTAAAGCTGAAGAAGATCACAGAATTTCAAACATAATTAGTTTAGCTGGTGTAAGTGACTTTAAAGCTCGTTTTCATCTTGACACGAATGAATTTGAACAATGGAAGAAAGCTGGTGTAAAATATGTTGAAAACGGAAGGACGAAGCAGCAAATGCCACATTTTTATCAATTTTATAAAGATTATGAAAAAAATGAAAAACGCTTGACTATAGAGCGTGCAGCAAAAAATTTGAAAATTCCACACTTAATTATTCATGGAGATTCTGATACTTCAATTTCAGTAAATGAAGCTTTTAATTTACATAAATGGAATCCTAACAGTAAGCTTAAAATCATAAATGGTGCCAATCATGTTTTTCAAACTTTTCATCCTTGGGAGAAAGAGGGACTTTCTAAAGAATTACTTGAAGCAGTAAATACAACTATAAGTTTTATAGACTTTTAAATTTTTAGGTAGAATAACTAGGCCATTTTTTTAGTGGAGTTCCGTTCAATAATTTTTGTTTTTACAACATTATGTATTGGTTCTTCAGTTGATTTTCCTTCGATTCTATTTAACAATGTTTTTACAGCAAGCTTCCCTATGTTTTCTGCGTGTTGGCTCACAACCGTTAATGAAGGGATTGTATATTCTGCCATTAATCCATTAGTAAATCCTATTACCGAAATGTCTTCTGGAATTTTAAACCCATTTAACCTAACAATGTTTACTGCAATAACTTCAGAGTATTCATCAGCAGTTAGAATACCATCTATTTTGTTGTTTTTTAAGAGCTTTGTTAACTCTTTTTCTATTGAGGCATAATGATCTACATTTAAAACCAAAGGGTGTAATTTTAACTCGCCAGTAGCTTTTAAATACCCTTTTTCTCGCAATTGCCCAACACTTATATTTGAAATTGGATTGATGAATGCAATATTCTTGCAGCCCAATTTAGAAAGAAATTTAGTTGCTTTATATGCGCCTTCCAAATCATCTACAGTTACTTTGTCACATACAATCTCTTCGGCAACTCTATCAAACATAACCATGGGTACATTATAATTCATACTTTTTCTAAAATGGTCATATTTTTTTGTTTTTTGGGTTTCTTCAGCTACAGATAATATAATTCCATCTACACTACCGTTAATAAAAGTATCTATACTTTCACTTTCTTTTTTGTAGCGTTCATTTGAAAGGCAAATAATAATTTTATATCCTCTTTTAGTAGCTTCAACCTCAATCCCATACAAAACCTTACTGAAAAATTCTAGCAAAATTGCCGGTATTATGACGCCAATTGTTTTTGTTGATTTTAATTTTAAGCTTTGAGCTATATTATTGGGAACATATTTATACGATTTTGCAAGTTGTTTGATTCGATTTCTTGTTTCAATGCTAATTTCTGGATTGTCATTTAAAGCTTTGGAAACCGTAGAAATAGAAACCTCTAATATTCTTGCTAAATCCTTGAGTGTTGTTTTAGTCCCCATGTGCCAAAAATAATAAAACTAAACTAGATTTTATCATGTGTTATTTTAAATAGCTTTCAATAGCATCCAGTTCAGAATCTGTAAACTGTTTATTGTCTAAAGCTGTCAAATTATTCAGCAACTGCTTTTTACTGCTTACCCCAACCAAAACAGATGTTACTCTATTATCTTTCAATAACCATGCTATGGCCATTTGTGCTAAACTTTGATTTCTGTTTTTGGCAATCTCGTTTAACTTTTTAGCCTGCTTAATCTTGTCTGAAGTTACTTGATCTAACTGCAAAAACCCTGTGCTTTTTGCTGCTCTTGAATCTGTTGGGATTCCATTTAAATATTTATCGGTAAGAATACCTTGTTCCAAAGGGGAAAATGGAATACAGCCGATACCTTGATCTCCTAAAACATCCATTAGACCATTTTCTACCCAACGATCCATCATGTTGTATCGGGGTTGATGAATTAAACATGGAGTGCCTAAATCTTTTAGAATTTTTGATGCTTTTTTAGTGTCTTCTGAGTTATATGAAGATATGCCTACGTACAATGCTTTTCCTTGACGCACTATTAAATCTAATGCTGACATGGTTTCTTCCAAAGGCGTATTGGGATCTGGTCTATGACTATAAAAAATATCTACATAGTCTAAACCCATACGTTTCAAACTCTGATCTAAACTAGCAATAAGATATTTTTTTGATCCCCATTCTCCATAAGGCCCTGGCCACATTAAATATCCTGCTTTTGTTGAAATAATTAACTCGTCTCTATAAGGAGCCAAACTTTGCTTCATAATTACACCGAAGTTCTCTTCTGCACTTCCTGGTGGCGGACCATAATTGTTAGCTAAATCAAAATGTGTGATTCCATAATCAAATGCTGTTTGAAGTATTTCTTTTCCGTTTTCAAACTCATCTACATGTCCAAAATTGTGCCATAAACCTAATGAAATTTCAGGTAAAAGTAATCCGCTATTCCCACATCTTCTATAAGACATAAGGTCATAGCGTTTTTCTGATGCAATATATGTGTGCATACTATTTTGATAGGTTTTTGCTTGTAATTGCAAAAACAAAATGGTTTAGTGGAGAAGATGGGACTCGAACCCACGACCTCTTGACTGCCAGTCAAGCGCTCTAGCCAGCTGAGCTACATCCCCGAATTTTATTTCATTCCACTTAAAACCAAAACAGGCAACGAACTGGAAAAATCCTTTTTAAGTATCGTATTGTTTTCCCATTTTTTAATAAAAAAACCTCGTTTACGTCTTACAACACATAACATATCAGGGCTATAAGACTTATAGTGTTCTAAAACTCCTTGGTATGTTGTTGGATTTTCTGTTTTAGTGATGTTGCTGACAAGTGCCGATAGTTCTTCATTAACATCAAAATCTCCTTCGTTATAATAGTGAGTTTTAACCAACAATAAATTAACAGAAGCATTAAATTTATCTTTTATATCCTTAAGTGGAGTAAGAACACCATCTTTCTTTATTATAGCCGATTTTACAGCCATTAAAATTTGTGAGTATGGTTTAAAAACATAGCCTTCTGGAACAATGAGTGCTGGCACTTGCATTTGCTTGACAATTTTTCCAGATGTCTTCCCTAAATAAAGTTCATCTTTTACTGAATTAGTTTTAGGCTCAATTAATATTAAATCAATATCAGCAGCTTTACAAGCTAATTCCAATGTGTCAATTAAATTTCCTTTTAGAGTTCTGGTTATGACTTCTATCCCTTTGGTATCTATTTTTGCAATTTGCTTTTTAAGATATTCTTGGCTTTCTCTTTCCAATATTTTATCAACCTTAATCATTGTACCGGCTTTGGTATAAACATTGTATACTTGTACTACAAAAAGTTTTGAGTCGAAAGCTTTTGCAAAATCAACTGCATACTGCAAATGACTTGCTGCATTTTTTGAAGACCCTACCGGAACTAAAATATTCTTCATATTCAATAATTAAAAGCTAAATTTACAAAATTAAACTGCAAAATTACAGAAAAAGGATTAGCAACCAACTTACCTAGCCATAATTGTTAATGAGTTCTATCATTTCATTAAAAAACATCAATAAACTTGCAGTTCCAGCACTAATATCTGGCGTTTCAGAGCCAATTTTATCCTTAACTGATGCAGCTATTGTTGGTAATGTTAGTTTTAATGCAACAGAATCTCTTGCTGCAGTTGGTATTGTTACCACTTTCATGTCCATGCTTATTTGGGTGCTTGGTCAAACACGAAGTGCTATATCGTCTATTGTATCACAATATCTTGGTGCAAACAAACTAGATCAAATCAAAAATCTTCCTGCACAAGCTATTTTCATCATTACATCTTTAAGTATATTAATTATTCTAACCACTTATCCTTTTGCTTCCTATATTTTTAAGTTATATAATGCATACATTCCAGGAATGCATATAAAAGGCGCTGCCTATGCAAGTGTTTTTTCTCAAATATTAATGGCTTTGTTTGCAGTATACTATTTATTAAAGAAGACGCCTATTCCTTTAAAATTAAGATTACCATTTAACAAAGAAATTAAGCGATTTATACTAATGATTCTCAATCTATTTATCAGAACAATTGCTTTAAATGTTACGCTTTATTATGGTAGCGCCTTTGCTACAAGCTATGGCAAAGAATACATTGCCGCTTATACTATTGCTATAAACCTTTGGTTTTTAGGAGCATTTATTGTTGATGGTTATGCCAGCGCAGGCAACATTTTATCTGGAAAATTACTTGGTGCCAAAGATTTTAAAACATTATTGACTTTAAGTAATAAGCTTATTAAAATTGGTGTAATAACTGGGTTGGTTTTGGCTGCAGTAGGCGCCGTTTTTTATAATGTAATTGGCGATATTTTTAGTAATGATTCTGACGTTTTAAAAGAGTTTGGTGGTGTTTTTTGGATTGTTCTAGCTATGCAACCTTTTTGTGCTCTAGCTTTTATTTTTGATGGCATTTATAAGGGTTTAGGAAGAATGAAGTACTTAAGAAATGTTCTTTTGTTTTCAACTTTTATTGTGTTTATTCCTATTCTTTTTTGGTTGGATTATTTGGATCTTAAGTTATATGCCATTTTTATTGCAATAACTTGTTGGATTATTGCTAGAGGAATTCCTTTGATTGTAAAATTCAGAAAAATATTTATTCCTCTTTCTCAAAAGACGTAACTTTGATAGATAATTATTTTTTAGCTAAAATAAATGATAATTTTAGTATTACTCATTCAATAGATTGATATTGAAGATAAAATTAAAAATGCTCCTGATAATAGCTATGAGATAGGTGTATTTATTGGCTCTATGTTACCTTTTGTGGTTTTAGTAGTGATTGCTTATTTAATTTACAGATATAACAAGGACAAAATAAATAAAGAATAAGATGGGTGGAAATATGCTTTTTCTG
>JARRKS010000080.1:0-6728 GCA_037387865.1 Flavobacteriaceae bacterium | reverse complement strand
CAACAAAAGACCATCACTATACTTTTAGACCGTTAAGATCAAATAAAGATCTTTTTTAAATATGAAAAATTTAGCCCCAAAACTAATTATTCTAATTGCAATCCTATTTTTAACGTCCTGTACAGCAGAAGACATTGATGATAATATTAATGTTATTGGTGCATGGAAATTAACTACATGGACTATTGATGTTCCTGTTGATTTAAACAACGATACGATTTTTAGTATGAATCTTCTGGATGAAGTAAGTTGTGATAATAACGAAATTTTAATTTTTGATACAAAAGGTATAGTATCTTCAAACCATACTTTTAATCCTAATATTGATATTGCTTTAATATCTAATGAAAAGTATATTTTTAATGTAGAATGTGGAGTTGGTACAATTGGTTTTGCAACTTCATATGCTCAAATAGATTATAATACTGTTCAATTTAATAGTATAGAATCAACCATAAATGGAAACAAACTATCTACCGTTTATAAAAATGCTATTAAAATATACAATGAAGACTTTTCTGAAGTAGTTGAAATAAAAGATTTGACTCTAATTTATACGAAACAATAATTAAGAACTTATATTCTTAATCCAACAGGCAACATACTTTTATATTTTCTATTTCTTCTAATAAACTTTGCACTTTCAGGGCTTGTAGGAACCACACTTAAATTTCTTTCTTCAATATTTTCAAAGACGGCTTTCAGAAATTCTTCAGTAAAATTCTCATCACTAATTGATTCTGGTACTATAAGTTTGGTCAAAAAGATTTTACGGTCTTGAAGAGAGTATTCAATTTTTGCTAAATGACCATCAACTTTAATTTCGTATTGACGTAAAAAGTCATTATCTATTAGTTCAGCTGCATCAATCATAATAAGTATGTTTTTAATTCTATAGGAAATCTAAATAGTGAGCACTATTTTTATAGCTTTGCTATGCAAATTTACAAAAAATTATTGTTAAATAAGAGAATATTATTGGTTAAAACCTTATGAATCAAGAATTAATTCATGTTTACTTTATGCCAGGTATGGCAGCGAGCCCTGCAATCTTTGAATATATCAAATTACCAGACCATCAATTTAAGATTAACAAAATTATATAAACTCGTCCCGACACGTCTTGTGGGTAGCCTTGAGGCTCTAGCAAAGTATGCATTTGGTAATTCCGTTAAGAAAAGGCTCCATTTATATAAAAAATATTTATCTGTTAGAGATAAAGTTTATTTAGATTGGGCTATTGAACAAGTAGTTTGTTGGAATCAAGAAAAAAACATTCCTGGAATTATTCATATTCATGGAGATAAAGACAAGGTTTTCCCAATTTATCATATTAAAGATTGTATTACTGTAGAAGGAGGAACACATATTATGATAATTAATAAGTATAAATGGTTTAATGAAAATTTACCAAAAATTATTTTAACATAGCTCAATAAAATTTTCAGGAAATATGTTTAACTTTAGCCAAAACTTATTAGAAATGAAGATTATACAAAAAGCATTGGCGATTGTAGGATTATTAAGTTTAGGAATATTATTTATTTATAACGTTTATGCGCTACAAGTCCCAGAACATTTGGATTTTGCTGGTGAACCTGTACCACTAAAAGATCCCGATATTTTAGAACGAATGGATAGGGAATTGCTAGTTAACACATATTGGCAATCTAATGGTCTGCTTATGTTTAAGCGAGCTAAAAAGTATTTTCCTATTATGGAACCTATTTTAGAAGAGTACGGTGTTCCAGATGATTTTAAATATCTGGCAGTCATTGAAAGTGGATTAACTAATGCAACTTCTCCAGCTGGTGCTAGAGGCGTTTGGCAAATAATGAGATCTACTGGAAGAGAGAATGGATTAGAAATAAATGATAATGTAGATGAGCGCTATCATTTAGAAAAAGCTACAAAAGTAGCTTGTAAATATATTTTGGACTCTAAAGAAGAATTAGGCACATGGACTCTTGCAGCTGCTGCATATAATGCAGGAAACACTGGTGTTTCAAGACGTTTAAAAGAACAGAACGTTTCTGATTATTATAATCTGCTACTAGGTGAAGAAACAGGAAGATATGTCTTTAGAATTGTTGCTTTAAAAGAAATTTTCAATCATCCAGACAAATATGGATTTAATTTTAGAGACAAAGATTTATATAGCCAAATACCAACCGTTAAAGTACAAGTTGATACAGCTGTAACAGATTTTGCAAAATTTTCTCAAAAATTTGGTATAAATTATAAGATATTAAAAATACACAACCCTTGGTTACGAGAAGGGCATCTTAATAATAAATCTGGAAAACTTTACTTAATAGATATTCCTGAAGAAGGGTATTATAATTTAGTTAACTAGATTGATTTGGATTTAAAATTTGTCTAACGTCTTTTTTGTCTTTGTTGCCGGTGTCCGCCATAGTGTTGATTTGGCATTTGAGCACGTTTCATGTTTTCTATCATCATTTTAATCGGCTCGGTTAGCATACCTTGTTTATCTAATTGTTGTGCTTCTGCCAAAAGTTTTTTTGCTTCTTGCTTTCTTCGTTTAGAGAATGCAATTCCAGATAAATTTAGTTTAGCCATTGCTAGATCATGTTTCATTGATAAACCAAGAGAAATAGCTTTCTTAAAATACTTTTCTGCTTCATTCATATTGGTTTGAGACACCATAATGCCGTGTAAATAATTATAATATCCTTGTTGCTTTCTAACTAGAGCTGTTTCTGGTTTTTTAATTTTAGATAACCATTTTTTAGCACCTTCAAAATCTTGTTTGCGCAATCTTAAAAAAGCGAGCAAGATAAATTCGTTTTTAAAATATAGGAAAACAAATATTGATGATAATAGTATAAACATGATGCCATTCCCTATGAAACCTTCAGTAAATTGATAAATAGCATATCCAAAAATTAAAATGGCGATGATTAATTTTATTATTTTGTTGTACATTTTAGTAGATTATTTTAAGATTGCAAAGGTAGCAAAAACAATTGTAAATATTTTTAATATTAGGTTTGTGAAAGTAAAAACTCTTTGTATATTTGCGCCCAGTTTTGGAAATACTTCAAAACAATACAATTTAAGATAATTCAGTATATAAAAATATAAGACAATGCCAAAAAGAACGTTTCAACCTTCAAAAAGGAAAAGAAAAAACAAGCATGGCTTTAGAGAAAGAATGGCTAGTGCTAATGGAAGAAAAGTGCTTTCAAGAAGAAGAGCAAAAGGAAGAAAAAAATTGTCTGTATCCTCTGAATTAAGACATAAAAAATAATGATTAACAATTGTTAATATTTTAAGGGCGTTACTTAGGTGTAACGCCTTTTTTTATATCTGTGAATGACTATTTTTGAAAAATATTAAAAAAATACAATGCCAAAAAATCCTCAACTAAAATCTATACTAATTATTGGTTCAGGTCCAATTATTATAGGACAAGCTTGCGAATTTGATTATTCTGGAACTCAATCATTGAGATCGTTACGTGAAGACGGAATAGAAACAGTACTTATTAATTCTAATCCAGCAACTATCATGACCGATCCTTCTATGGCTGATCATGTTTACCTACTTCCTTTAACAACCAAATCAATTATTCACATTTTAAAAGAACATCCTCAAATTGATGCTGTCTTGCCAACGATGGGCGGACAAACCGCTTTGAATTTATGTATTGAAGCTGAAGAAAAAGGAATTTGGACAGATTTTGGTGTTAAACTAATAGGTGTTGATATTGATGCAATTAACATTACTGAAGATCGTGAACAATTTAGAGAGCTTATGCTCAAGATTGGAATCCCGATGGCACCACAGGCAACGGCAACTTCCTATTTAAAGGGAAAGGAAATTGCACAAGAGTATGGGTTTCCATTAGTGATTAGAGCTTCTTATACATTAGGAGGAGCAGGAGCATCGATTGTACACAAACAGGAAGACTTTGATGAATTGCTAACTCGAGGGTTGGAAATTTCACCTATCCACGAAGTAATGATCGATAAGGCATTAATTGGCTGGAAAGAATATGAGTTGGAGCTACTTCGTGATAAAAATGACAACGTTGTTATTATTTGTACTATAGAAAATATGGATCCTATGGGTATTCATACTGGTGATTCTATAACCATAGCTCCAGCAATGACTTTGTCTGATAGAACATTTCAGCGTATGCGTGATATGGCAATTCACATGATGCGTAGTATAGGAGATTTTGAAGGTGGTTGTAATGTTCAATTTGCTGTAAGTCCTGATGAAAAAGAAGATATTATAGCAATTGAGATTAACCCACGTGTATCACGCTCGTCTGCTTTAGCGAGTAAAGCTACTGGATATCCAATTGCAAAAGTTGCCACAAAACTGGCTATAGGTTACTCTTTAGATGAGTTGAGTAATCAAATTACTGGATCAACTTCCGCATTGTTTGAACCAACCATTGATTATGTTGTTGTAAAAATACCACGTTGGAATTTTGACAAGTTTGAAGGCTCTGATAGAACTTTAGGTTTGCAAATGAAAGCAGTAGGCGAGGTAATGGCAATTGGACGTTCATTTCAAGAAGCATTGCATAAAGGAACACAATCACTTGAAATAAAGCGTAATGGTCTTGGAGCTGATGGAAAAGGTTTGAAAGATTACAATACTATTATTGAAAAATTGACCAACCCGTCTTGGGACCGCGTGTTTGTGATTTATGATGCCATTCAAATAGGAATTCCTTTAAGCAGGATTCATGAAATTACTAAAATAGATATGTGGTTCTTAAAACAGTATGAAGAATTACATATTTTAGAGAAAGAAATATCTAAATATACTGTTGAAACTATTGAAAGGGATCTTTTATTAGAAGCCAAACAAAAAGGCTATGGAGATAGACAAATTGCCCACATGCTTGGATGTTTAGAAAGTCAGGTGTATAAAAAAAGAGAAGAACTACGTGTTAATCGCGTATATAAGTTAGTGGATACATGTGCTGCAGAGTTTAAAGCGCAAACGCCATATTATTATTCAACCTTTGAAGATGATGTAGAAACACCAAACGGAAAAAGATTTGCAGATAACGAAAGTGTTGTTTCTGATAAAAAGAAAATTATTGTTTTAGGTTCTGGACCAAATAGAATAGGTCAAGGTATAGAGTTTGATTATTGTTGTGTTCATGGTGTGTTGGCAGCTTCAGAATGTGGTTATGAAACCATCATGATAAACTGTAATCCGGAAACGGTTTCAACAGATTTTGACATTGCCGATAAACTGTATTTTGAACCTGTTTTTTGGGAACATATTTATGATATCATCAAGCACGAAAAACCTGAAGGTGTCATAGTCCAACTAGGTGGACAAACAGCATTAAAACTTTCTGAAAAGCTGGATAGATATGGTATTAAGATAATAGGCACTAGCTTTAAATCTTTAGATTTAGCCGAAGACAGAGGTAGTTTTTCAACCTTATTGAAAGAAAATAACATTCCATATCCAGATTTTGATACGGCTGAAACAGCTGACGAAGCTTTGGCTGTGGCCGACAAGTTGAATTTTCCAATACTTGTGAGACCATCATACGTTTTAGGTGGTCAAGGCATGAAGATTGTCATCAACAAACAAGAATTGGAAGAGCATGTAGTTGATCTACTTCGTAAAATACCGAATAACAAATTGTTACTTGATCATTATTTAGATGGTGCAATCGAAGCCGAAGCAGATGCCATTTGTGATGGTGAGAATGTTTATATCATTGGTATTATGGAGCACATTGAGCCTTGCGGAATCCATTCGGGTGATAGTAACGCTACTTTGCCACCTTTTAATCTAGGAGACTTGGTAATGCAACAAATTAAGGACCATACGCATAAAATTGCTTTAGCACTTAATACTGTTGGTTTAATTAATATTCAATTTGCCATAAAAGATGATATGGTTTATATTATTGAAGCTAATCCTAGAGCCTCTCGTACAGTACCATTTATTGCTAAAGCTTACGGAGAGCCGTATGTTAATTATGCTACAAAAGTTATGCTAGGTAATAAGAAAGTAACAGATTTTGATTTTAATCCACACTTAAAAGGTTATGCCATCAAACAGCCTGTTTTCTCTTTTAATAAGTTCCCTAATGTGAATAAAAAGCTTGGTCCAGAAATGAAGAGTACAGGAGAAAGTATCTTGTTTATTGATGGCCTAAAAGACGATGAATTCTACAATTTATACTCTAGACGTAAGATGTATCTGAGCAAGTAACTATCTACAAGTAATAGAACTATTTAATTAGCTAAAATATTTATAATTGTTTATAGGTTAGCTGTTTGGTATTTGTTTACTTCAATTTTTAAAACTGATTTTTATCATGTTTTAAGAATCATAATTTTTGTATTTTAAGTTCTTATAATGACAACTAGGTTTTCTAATTTCATAATAATTAAGATATTTTCTATTATTTGTTTCTTATTTGTTTCAATCGAAATGAATTCACAAAACGAAGTGTTTGAGATTGCAAGGCATGGTTGTACAGAAGATTTGCAGGACATAATGAAAATTAGCCCAGAAGCAATAAATTTTAAAAATAAAAGTGGATTCACACCTTTAATATTAGCAAGTTATCATGGTAATTTAGAGGTAGCCACTTTTTTGGCTAAACATGTTGAAAACATTAATGTAAATAGTGATTCTGGTACAGCATTAATGGCTGCGGTATTTAAAAACGATATTGAAATTACAAAAATGCTGTTAAATCTAGGTGCAGA
>JARRKS010000079.1:0-5307 GCA_037387865.1 Flavobacteriaceae bacterium | reverse complement strand
AATTCAACCTATAAATTTGGCAATGAATTTCAGACATATTTAGGTTTTTCAGATCAATTCTTAATGTTAAATGCATTGACTAATCCAAGTATTTCTTTTAAATACAGACATGCAAAAAAAGATATGATTAGTGGTTTTGATCTGGATAATACAGGAGGAAAATGGGTTTCTGTAATTCCAGATTTTTCAATATACATCAATCAAAATATTATCTTTTCTACTCAAGCTGAAATTCCTCTCTACAGTAATGTTGATGGAATACAATTAACACCAACATATAGACTAACCACTGGGCTATTATTCCGTATTCTTCCAAAGAAAAAAATTATAACTCTAAATTGAATGCGGTGAAAAACTACACAATTTGTTTTTGGCTATTAAATGTAGCATTATATACCTACTCAGATATTTATTCTGAATAGATTTTATAAGTCTTTTAGATAAAGTACTGTTCAGTAAATTACCATATCAAAACATAGATAAAATATTGTGTAAAATTCACACTACACTATTTGGTAATCAAATATATAATCGTAAATTTGCAAACTCTTTTTAGGAGAGGAATGTTTAATACGAAAAAATAAAAAGTGTGGACACATTAAGCTACAAAACGATTTCGGCAAACAAAGCTACTGTAAACAAAGAGTGGGTTTTGGTAGATGCTGAAGGTCAAACATTAGGTCGTTTAGCTTCAAAAGTTGCAAAGCTTTTAAGAGGCAAACACAAGCCTAACTTCACACCACATGTTGATTGCGGTGATAATGTAATTGTTATCAATGCCGAAAAAATCAACCTAACAGGAAACAAGTGGAACGATAAAACATACATTCGTCACACAGGGTATCCAGGTGGTCAAAGAAGTTTATCGGCAACTGAATTGTTTGGAAAAGACCCAGCAAGAATCGTCGAAAAATCAGTGAAAGGAATGCTCCCTAAAAATAAACTAGGCGCAGATTTATTCCGTAATTTAAATGTTGTTGTTGGCGCAGAGCACACTCATGAAGCTCAAAAACCAAAAACAATTAACTTAAACGATTTTAATTAAATGGAAGTAATTCACAAAATTGGCCGTAGAAAGACGGCTGTTGCTCGTGTGTACCTTGCCAAAGGAAAAGGCAACATCACGGTGAACAAAAAAGACATGGCGGTTTATTTTCCTACTGCAACATTGCAGTACAAAGTAAACCAACCTTTAGCCATGACTAACAATGATGGCAACTTTGATATTACAATAAATGTGTTTGGAGGAGGCATAACAGGTCAAGCTGAAGCCATCCGTTTGGCATTATCTCGTGCTATGTGCGAGGTTGATGCTGAAAACAGACAAATATTAAAGCCTGAAGGTTTATTAACTAGAGATCCTAGAATGGTAGAGCGTAAAAAATTCGGTCAGAAGAAAGCTCGTAAGAAATTCCAGTTCTCTAAACGTTAAAATCCCAGACTTGATTTTGGGATCTGTTAATTCAGTTTTACAATCAAGTTATTTAAAAAATTTATAACCAGTTATTGTTGTCCATGACTTCAAAAAGTCAGGATTTAGTTTAGCATCTAAATGATTAAGGCGATTTTTAATAAATGACCACTTAAGCATTGCTAATTCAACAGAACGTAAACTATTACAAAATGGCAGTAGAAGTAAAAGAATTATTAGAAGCAGGTGTACACTTTGGTCACCTAACGCGTAAGTGGGATCCAAACATGGCTCCTTACGTTTATATGGAGCGTAACGGCATCCATATTATCAACCTTTACAAAACAGCAGCTAAAATTGAAGAAGCAGGAAAAGCATTAAGTAAAATTGCTAATTCTGGTCGTAAGATTTTATTTGTTGCAACAAAAAAGCAAGCAAAAGACATTGTAGCTGAAAAAGCTGGAGCAATAAACATGCCTTACATTACAGAAAGATGGCCTGGTGGTATGCTTACTAACTTTGTTACTATTAGAAAAGCTGTTAAAAAAATGGCTTCAATTGATAGAATGAAGAAAGATGGTACTTTTAATACACTTTCTAAAAAAGAGCGTTTACAGGTAGATCGCTTAAGAGCAAAATTAGAAAAAAATCTTGGGTCTATTTCAGATATGACACGTTTGCCTGGAGCTTTGTTTGTAGTTGATATAAAACGTGAGCACATAGCAATTAAAGAGGCGCAAAAATTAAACATTCCAATCTTTGCAATGGTTGATACAAACTCTGACCCTCGTCAGGTAGATTATGTGATTCCAGCAAATGATGATGCTTCAAAATCAATTGATAAAATTTTAACCTATGTAACCAATGCTATCTCTGAAGGCTTAACAGAACGTAAAGCTGAAAAAGAAGCATCAAAAGTAGAAAAAGAAGCTCCTAAAGCTAAGAAAGAAGCTGAAGTAGCTACAGTTGTTGCATCAGGAGAAGAAGAATAAATAACAATTAAAACATAAATGAGTCGTTTAGTTCTTTTCTTTGGTGAAAATAATTTGAACGACTTTTTAAATTTTCAAAACTAATGGAGAATACTGTAAAAATAACAGCCGCAGAGGTTAATAAATTAAGAAAAGCTACTGGTGCAGGTATGATGGACTGTAAAAAAGCATTGGTAGAAGCTGAAGGAAACTTTGATAAAGCTATTGAAATCCTTCGTAAAAAAGGTCAAAAAGTTGCCGCCAATAGAGCAGATAGAGCATCTACAGAAGGTGCTGCAATTGCTAAAGTAAATGACAATAATACTGTTGGTGTTTCTATCGTTTTAGGATGTGAAACAGATTTTGTTGGTAAAAACGAAAACTTTGTAAATCTAGCAAATCAATTAGCAGAATTGGCTTTAAATTGTTCATCTAAAGAAGAATTCTTATCCGCAGATTTTGAAGGTATGACTGTTGCTGAAAAATTAATTGAACAAACAGGCGTTATTGGTGAAAGATTAGACATTAATGCATTTGAAAAACTTGAAGCTCCATTTGTTGGCTCTTACATACATGCAGGCAACAAGATTGCTACACTTGTAGGATTATCAAATGTTGTTGAAGGTGTTGAAGTTGCTGCAAAAGACGTTGCTATGCAAGCTGCAGCAATGAACCCAATCGCTCTTAATGAAGAAGGTGTTGATGCTGCAGTAATTGAAAAAGAAATAGAAATTGCTAAAGACCAATTACGTGCTGAAGGTAAGCCAGAAGCTATGCTAGATAATATAGCAAAAGGGAAACTTAAAAGATTCTTTAAAGACAATACATTAGTAAATCAAGATTTTATTAAAGATTCTAAACAAAGTGTTGCTGCTTACGTAAAAAGTTATGGTGATGTTACTGTAACAGGATTTAAACGTGTAGCTCTAGGGTAATACTTTTTATATTATAATTTCAAAAGCTTCGACTACCATCGAAGCTTTTTTTATACATTAAACTGACTTCACTTTCTCAAATCAATAACAAAAAAATTATGTAGTTTTGCTAAACTTCAAATATCAAAATGAAATATAAAAGAATATTATTAAAACTATCTGGTGAAGCTCTAATGGGAAATCGCCAGTATGGCATTGATCCTGAAAGACTTAAAGAATATGCTCAAGAAATAAAAGAAATAACTAAAGAAGGTGTTGAGGTTGCCATTGTTATTGGTGGCGGTAATATTTTTAGAGGTGTTGCAGGTGCAAGTAATGGTATGGATCGTGTACAAGGAGATCATATGGGTATGTTGGCTACAGTTATTAATGGTTTGGCATTACAAAGTGCTTTAGAAAATGAAGGCGTACCAACTAGACTTCAATCTGCAATTAAAATTAATGAAGTGGCAGAACCATTTATACGAAGAAGAGCAATGAGGCATTTGGAAAAAGGGCGTGTAGTTATTTTTGGAGGAGGTACCGGAAATCCTTATTTTACTACAGATTCTGCAGCAGTACTTCGTGCTATAGAAGTTGAAGCTAATGTTATTTTAAAAGGAACCAGAGTAGATGGTATTTACAATACAGATCCTGAAAAAGACAATACTGCTGTGAAATTTGACAATATTAGCTTTGATGATGTCTTAAGAAAAGGGTTAAAGGTTATGGATACTACAGCCTTTACTTTAAGTCAAGAAAACGAATTGCCTATTATTGTTTTCGATATGAACAAAATAGGGAATCTCTACAAAGTTCTTTCTGGTGAAAATGTTGGTACTCAAGTTAATTTGTAATTTTTGGTTTAATTTTTGAAACTATAAAATCATGGATGAAGAAATACAATTTATATTAGACACGGCTCAAGAAGCTATGGACAATGCTATTACGCATTTAGAAAAACAACTTGTAAATATAAGAGCTGGAAAGGCGAGGCCTTCAATGCTCGGAAGTGTAATGGTTGAATATTATGGTACACTTACACCATTGCAACAAGTAGCAAATGTTAATACTCCAGATGGTAGAACAATCACAGTTCAACCATGGGAAAAGGGTATGCTTCAAGAAATCGAAAAGGCTATTCAGGTTGCTAATCTTGGGTTTAATCCGATGAATAATGGAGAAACCATTATAATAAATGTTCCTCCATTAACTGAAGAGCGTCGTCTAAATTTGGCTAAACAAGCTAAATCCGAAAGTGAAGATGCAAAAATTGGTGTGAGAAATGCAAGAAAGGATGCCAATAATGAAATTAAAAAATTAGATCATGTTTCTGAAGACCTTAAATCCAATGCAGAAATTGATGTTCAAGAAATGACGGATAAACATATTGAGAAAATAGATGAGATTTTTGCTGTTAAGGAAAAGGAAATCATGACTGTTTAATTTTATTTGCAAAATAACATTTCTTAAAAACTTACATTTCTTTAAATTAAAATAGGTAATCTAAAAAGCATCTTTCATTATAGATCTTTGCATGCGTAAACAAGGCATTCTTTTAATTCTAATATTCTTTGCCTTATCAAGTAGTGCGAAGACTCCGGTTTCAGATCTTAATGAAAAGGAAGAAGATTCGATTAGAAAAAAAGAGTTCTTCAATTATTTATGTCAAGGGTATTTCCCTCTAAAATATTTTAATATCGATTTAAGATCTCTCATTAAGTATAATCAATATGAAGGAGTTAGAGCTGGGTTTGGTGGTGTAACAAATAAGAAATTTTCAGAGAAATTTTGAATTAATGCTTACGTAGCTTATGGCTTTAGAGACCATTCATCTACTTGAGCATAAAAATAATGCGATTTCTGAACTTACATTTACATCTGGGATAGCCAAAGGGTATACGCCACTTACTCATTTATATCATGTTTATCCAAACAACATTAATAAAGAAACCATTTTACACAGATTTTCTGTTGCAGGTATAACAAGCTTTGAGACCATGTTCTTTAA
>JARRKS010000078.1:0-10195 GCA_037387865.1 Flavobacteriaceae bacterium | reverse complement strand
GTCTTCATTAAATAAAGGTCTAACTGTTTGTTGTACGGTAGAAACAACAGGAGTTTCATTAACACCATTGGCATCTACCCTAAAAGAATAAAACTTATTCATAAATTGCGTGATGACCCATATAGAGCTACCATCGTTTGATGTAACAGCAGTAATTTTTTCAGATGATTTATATTCGCTTTGAAAAGAATCTCCAGTATTGTAAGTAATAAGATGCCTGTTTTTCATCCCACTCACAATATCTCCATATCCTGAATTTAATGACATATCTACTTCAGAATAATTCACACCATCTATAGGTAAACCTTCTGTTAAATAATAACTTGGTTTGTCTACTGTAAAAATATAATAGGAAGTCGTAGTGCCTGGTTTGGGAATAATTATCGCCGATGCTGTACTAGAACTATGCCCAAGTAAACCTGTACCATTTGGCATAATATTATGTATTCTGTCCCAAACTGTTACGCCATCTGTATAGAATAACAAATTTCCATTTGCATCAGAAATCGTTGCACAACCTTCATGTGTTTCTAGTTTACCGTCAACATGTGGTACAGGATTTCCAGAATTAAAATCTAAACCTGCAAAACTTCCAAAATACCAGTTTGCAGATTCTTTTTGGGAGAATCCAAAACAATAAACGAATAGGAAAGCAATTAACAATGCTTTCTGATTGATGAATCTGTAGTCCAATATTTTATGAATTAGTCTAAAAAGTAAAATTAAGTATAAATATAAATCTAAAAAAGAAATATTGACGTATTAACAATTTATTCGTTTTAACGCAATTTTGGAAAATTTATTGGGCTTATTTCATGAAACATCTCATATACAGTTTCAAAAATATCTTCAGATGACGGTTTTGAGAAATAATCTCCATCTGTTCCGTAAGCTGGTCTATGTGCTTTTGCGGTTAAAGTTTTTGGTTGACTATCTAAAAATTGATAAGCATTTTGTGTATTTAAAATTTCATTTAATATAAATGCTGATGCTCCTCCTGGGACATCTTCATCAATAATCAATAACCTATTGGTTTTTTCAATACTTTTTACAATATCTTTATTTAAATCAAATGGTAAGAGAGATTGTACATCTATAACTTCAGCATTAATACCAACTTCAAGAAGTTCTTTGGCAACTTGCTGCACCAAGCGAAGTGTAGAGCCGTAAGAAACTAAAGTAATATCACTACCAGTTTTCACGATTTCTACTTGCCCTATAGGTGTTTTGAATTGTCCTAAATTACTCGGCTTTTTTTCTTTTAATCTATAACCATTAAGGCATTCTATAACTAAAGCAGGTTCGTCACTTTCTAAAAGTGTATTATAAAAACCAGCAGCTTTGGTCATATTTCTTGGAACTAGAACATGAATTCCACGTACTAAATTTAAAATTCCACCTAACTGTGACCCTGAATGCCAAATTCCTTCTAATCTGTGTCCACGAGTTCTGATTATTAAGGGCGCTTTTTGTCTTCCTTTGGTTCTGTAATGAAGTGTTGCTAAATCGTCACTAATGGTATGTATGGCATAAATAAGATAATCTAAATATTGTATTTCGGCAATAGGTCTTAAACCTCTCATAGCCATACCAATGCCTTGTCCAATTATTGTAGCTTCACGAATTCCGGTATCTGCAACTCTTAACTCACCATATTTATTTTGTAAACCTTCTAATCCTTGATTAACGTCTCCAATATTTCCCGAATCTTCTCCAAAAACAAGGGTTTCTGGATACTTATCAAAAATATAATCGAAATTATCTCTAATTATTATTCTACCATCTACTAGCTCGTCTTTCTCATAAGCAGGTTTTACTTCTGCAACATTTGTTGCAGAATTTTCAGATTCACTATACAAATGCGAACTAAATTTAGGTTGCATTTCTTCTGAATAAGAATTTACCCACTTTAATAACTGTTCCTTTTCTAAACAATCATCATTAATAACATAGCGAAGTACTTTACGTGCGGCAGAAAGAACATCTTTGACTATTGGCTCATGAATTGTTGCTAAATGGTCTTGAATTTTCTTTATAAATGCTCCGTTACTACTTTTTTGTGATAATTCATTTAATATGGAAACAACCTTTTTTTGCTCTTTTTTTATTGGTTTTAAAAACAATTCCCAAGATGCTTTCTTACCATCTCTGACCTCTATTTTTATTGTTTTTTCCAGAGCTGTTAATTCTTCGTTTGATGCAATATTATTAGCAATGATCCATTCTCTCATTTTCTTATTGCAATCGTGTTCTACTTCCCAATTTAAACGCTCAATAGGTTTATACCTTTCGTGTGAACCAGATGTTGAATGTCCTTGTGGTTGTGTTAATTCTTTTACATGTATTAATACAGGCACATGTTCAACTCTAGCAATTCGAGAAGCTTTTAAATAAGTATCTATTAATGCTGGATAATCCCAACCGTTGACCGTGAAAATCTCAAAACCTTTTTCATTTTCATTGCGTTGGAAACCTTTTAAAATTTCAGATATATTCTCTTTGGTTGTTTGATGCTTTGCATGAACCGAAATACCATATTCATCATCCCAAACACTAATAACCATTGGTACTTGAAGAACACCTGCAGCATTAAAAGTCTCAAAGAACAAGCCTTCACTTGTACTGGCATTCCCTATGGTCCCCCAAGCTACTTCATTACCTTCAACAGAAAACTTAGTACTATCAATTCCTTTTACATTTCTATATATTTTTGATGCCTGTGCCAACCCTAAAAGTCGTGGCATTTGACCTGCAGTTGGTGATATATCAGCACTTGAATTTTTAATTGAAGTTAAATCATTCCAATTTCCATTTTCATCTAAACTATGCGTGGTAAAATGCCCACCCATTTGTCTTCCTGCAGACATGGGTTCAATCTCTAAATCTGTATTAGCATATAATCCAGAAAAAAATTGCTCTGTAGTAAGTTCTCCAAGAGCCATCATAAAGGTTTGATCTCTGTAATATCCCGAACGAAAGTCGCCATTTTGAAACACTTTAGCCATTGCTAATTGAGGTACTTCTTTACCATCACCAAAAATTCCAAACTTTGCTTTTCCGGTTAAAACCTCACGACGACCAAGTAAACTACATTCACGACTAGTAACAGCAATTCTATAATCATTTAGAATTTCTGACTTAAAATCATCAAATGAAATTTCTTTTTTAAGATCTGAAATAGTTTGCATATTTGTTACATGGTCGATGCTGCAAATTTACTTAAACTTTGGGATTTTTGCAATTTATAAAGTGAATTTAATGTTGTTGAATCCTCAAAAAACAATATGAATACTAATAGTTTATTAAAAATAATTCAATAAATATTCTTTATTTTATCAAATAATCAAAATTTATTAATACCAACGTCTTGTAAAAAGACCGTACAATGTTTTAGGAGAAAATGTAATTATAAATCGTATTTTTTCTTGGTAATTTGGTTGAGCTATTTCCCAACCTAGATTGGAATATACTGGAAAATATAATTCAAAATAATCTGCTACAAGACTTAATCTTATTCCAGAATCATAAACAAATTCCGGAGAGAAAGAATGGTTTTTTACAAATCCTAAATCGCCATAAACTTGAATATATTTCCAAAGGGTTGTGCTTGCATTTAGTGTTGTAATCCATTGGTTGGCATACGGAGTTTCAAGTTTGGATTTGAAACCACCTTCTGCAATGATTAATTGCTGACTGAAAATACCAGAATCTTCTGATCGTCCCAAATAATTGTAATCAAAAAGATAGTCTGTAGGCCTATCTAAAGCAAAACTGAAATAATCAGAATTTTGATAGGTGTTGTTATAGAGAAAGGCTCCAGCAAAAAGCCGTAGGTTTATCTGCTGATTGTTTTCAGTTAATTTTCTGTATTCATAGTTAAACGATAATTTTCCGAAGTCTTTTGAAAACTGCAAGTCAGTAAACCAAGAAGAAAAATTTATAAGATTTTTATTCGTATGCCCATAATTAATATCAAGAACACTGTATGCTGGATCGGTGCTTGCATTACTTACATTATTTTCATCAAATTCTTTGTCTATTTTTAAATAACGGAAGTTTAAATATTCTCTTTTATTGTTGCGTAAGTCATTATGATCTCTAAAATTTAAACTAATAAAAGGTGTTATCGTCGTATAAGATAGATCTGGCGCATAATTGGCATACTCACCAAATAAGCCATAATTTGCCAAATAAAGATCTTGATTTTCTAGTCTTTGACTATAAATTACTGAACCAGAACCTACAAGTTGTTTACTTTTAAAACCGTATGTTGGATTAATGCTATAAGTAAAAGATTTTGGAAGAATTGATTTGTTGTACATTTTTAATCCTGCTGAAAAGCCATCATAATAATTGTATCCAAATATTGGCATGAAAAAAATCTGATTGTAATAAGGATCTTCGATATCCTTGAAAAATCTAAATTGAACTGGCTTGTTATTAAAGAAAATACCCTTTAGGGATTTCCAATTATCTCTTAAGTTGTATTCAGGAATGGTCTTATCGTAATTTAAAACCAGTTTATTGATGTTTTCGTTTGGGATGGTAACCTTTTTAGTTCCATTAATATTAGTCACCCAAGTTTTAGAGATAATTGAATCATCATTCATAGCAAACAGCGATATTGGCATGGAATTTTTACGCTTATTTTTTATGAAGAGCGTAATTGAGTCTATTGTTTGTGAGGTTTTATTGATTTTAAAATCAATTTTCTTATTAGTAGAAATAAACTCATCAAAAAACCAATCAACATCTTTTTCTGTTTTAGATTTTATAAGAGTTTCAAATTCTTGAGGTGAAGTTGTTTTAAGTTTATTGTTTTCTAAATATTCTTTAACAGTTTTTTCAAATATTCCAGAATTTATATAGTCATCCAAATATTTTAATCCAACACCTGCTTTATATTTATTAGCAATATTTTCATTAAATTTTAATAAAGAATCTTTTGCCATTGTCAATGGCTGATCTAAATTTGACCTAGCCATGTGCATATAAAGAAAATTATACTGGTCATTAAATTTAAGTTTTGCGGCATGCATAGATCGAATACCCCAGGCATAAGATAGTTTACCAAAAATCTTCATATTTGGATAATTCTCTTCAACATATTTCATCATAAAATATGTTTGTAAACCATCCGTTAACCATTGTTCATTTCGTGGATTTGTGAAAAGCGTATTTTCTAAATAATTATGAAGCGCAGTTTTTAAAATCTTTATTTCATATTGGAAATTATTATATTGCACACCAAGATTTTTAATAATAAAGTGTATTACTCTATCTGTAATCATAGCTTTGTCTACAGGTGGCAGGCCTTTGTCTTCAATATTTGAGACAACCGTTAAATAATCTGTTTTAACAGATTTAAAATCTGGAATTTTATGCAAAAATAGTTTATCATTGTTTCTATGTTTTCCTTCAAACCCAATATTTTTAACACCATTGTTTTCTGTTTTATATAATTCGTTTAGTTCTGTTGTCACAACAAAATTACTTGGGCATACTAAATTGATTCTTACTTCAGATTCAGGAATGTATAAATCGTCTAAATTTTTATTGCTATAATATTGCCATGAACCATTATAAACAACAGGTGTTATATACCAATACCTTAAATTATATTCTCCAAATGAAGTGACACCATAGTTAGTAAATTTATCGTTTGGAATTTGTACTATATAGTTTAAATGGATTTTATATGTTTCATTAGGTTGTAAGGCTGAATTTAATTCAACTTTTATAACGTCTGGATATTCTAGCAAGCTTTCAAATTTTAACTCTTGTTTGTCTTGTAAAATAGATGTGATTACGGTGAAACCTCTATCTTTATTTTTTGCAAAATGAAATTCGGTTTTGAACTCTTCAGCAAAACGTATAGCCAAAGGTGTGTTTTTGGTGGCATAAGCTTCGTTCCAATTGTGTCAAAACAAAATTGACCTTAAAGCAACTCTTGATGCTGAAAAAAATCAATTTTGTTTTGACCAAAAACAATAACATTCAGCAAGCTGAATAGTAAATATGAAAATAGATTAATTTTCAACTTATCTTAACACAATTTAAAGGTTCAACATCCATGGTGGCGTTGCAATATAATAATTTCCAATGGTTAATTATTTTTAAAATAACGAGGTGATCTTTAGCTTTTTTTGAATAGAACGAAAAAAACAGAATGAATAGTATTAAAAATTAGGACTAAATCCTGATTCTTTGTAGAAACTATCTAAAATCTCAATAACTTCATCTACAGAATCTACTAAATGAATTAAATCTAAATCTTTAGCACTTATATTTCTATATTTATCTAGAAGTGTTGCTTTAATCCATCCAAATAAACCTTCCCAAAAATCTGTACCAACTAATATAATTGGAAATTTTTCAATCTTATGTGTTTGAATTAAAGTAATTGCTTCAAAAAGTTCATCAAGTGTTCCGAATCCACCAGGCATGACAACGAAACCTTGAGAGTATTTTACAAACATGACCTTTCGTACAAAGAAGTAATCAAAATCTAAACTCTTATCTGAATCAATATAAGGATTATCATGTTGCTCAAAAGGTAATTCTATATTAAGTCCTACCGAAGTTCCTCCACCAAGATGAGCACCTTTATTACCGGCTTCCATAATTCCTGGTCCACCACCAGTAATTACACCATAGCCAGCTTCAACAATTCCTTTGGCAACACTTTCTGCCAGTTTATAATATTTATCTTCAGGCTTTGTTCTTGCAGAACCAAATATAGAAACACAAGGTCCAATTTGACTCATTTTTTCAAAACCGTTAACAAACTCACCCATGATTTTAAAAATAGCCCATGAATCATTTGTTTTTATCTCATTCCAACTTCTTGGATGTTGTTCTTTTCTCATACTTGTTTAATTTGTAACTGGCTAATTTAATTCTTTTTTAAGGAACTGTGCAGTGTAACTTTTTTTATGTTTTATAACTTCTTCTGGTGTGCCTTCTACAATTATTTTTCCGCCACCTTTTCCTCCTTCGTAACCAATATCGATAATATGATCAACCATTTTTATAACATCAAGATTGTGCTCTATTATCAGTACAGTATTTCCTTTATTAGCTAATTTGTTAAGTACTAACATTAAAACTCTAATATCTTCAAAATGAAGACCAGTTGTAGGTTCATCTAAAATGTAAAACGTATTTCCTGTATCGCGCTTGCTTAACTCGGTTGCTAATTTTATACGTTGTGCTTCGCCACCAGAAAGTGTTGTGCTTTGTTGACCAAGCGTAATATAACCTAAACCAACATCTTTGATTGTTTTTAACTTTCTATATATTTTTGGAATATGCTCAAAAAAGCTAACAGCTTCATTTATGGTCATATTTAAAACGTCACTTATACTCTTGCCTTTATAACGAATTTCAAGAGTTTCTCTGTTAAATCTCTTTGCCTGGCAGGTTTCACATTCTACATAGACATCAGGTAGGAAATTCATTTCAATAACACGTAAACCACCTCCTTTACAAGTCTCACACCTGCCGCCTGCTACATTAAAACTAAAGCGTCCAGGTTTGTAACCACGTATCATGGCTTCAGGAATTTTGGCAAACAGACTTCTGATTTCGCTAAAAACACCTGTGTATGTTGCAGGATTACTTCTAGGTGTTCTACCTATAGGTGATTGGTTTATATCAATAACCTTATCAATATGCTTTAATCCTTCAATACTTTTGTAAGGCATTGGTTTTTTAACGCCATTAAAAATGTGTGCATTTAGAATTGGGTAGAGTGTCTCGTTTATTAGAGTAGATTTTCCACTACCAGACACACCTGTGACTCCTATCATTTTTCCTAGAGGAAATTTTACAGTTACATTTTTTAAATTATTACCTGTACAACCTTTTAAAATGATTGATTTTCCGTTTCCTTTTCGTCGCTTTTTGGGAGTTTCTATATGCTTTGTGCCATTTAAATAATCTGCAGTTAATGTATGATGCTTTAAAAGCTCTGTTGGACAACCTTCGCTTATAATTTCACCACCATGTTTTCCAGCCATAGGGCCAATATCTATAACATGATCTGCATGTTGGATCATGTCTTTATCATGTTCTACAACAATAACCGAATTGCCAATATCACGTAATGAAGCTAAAGAATTAATAAGCTTGTTATTGTCACGTTGATGCAAACCAATACTTGGTTCATCTAAAATATACAATACACCGACCAGCTGTGAGCCAATTTGTGTAGCAAGCCTGATACGTTGAGCTTCGCCACCAGAAAGTGATTTTGAACTTCTATTGAGTGATAAATAATCTAATCCAACATCTAATAAGAATTTTAATCTTGACCTGATTTCCTTTATAACTTCTTCAGCAATTTGAAATTGCTTATCACTTAAATGATTTGGTAAGTCGTTAAACCAAACTGCTAAATCAGCAATATCCAGATGTGCTAAATCTGCAATACTTTGATTATTTATTTTAAAATAAAGCGATTCTTTTTTTAATCTTGAACCATGACACTCATCACAAACAACTTTATCCATGTATTCTTTTGCCCAGCGTTTAAGTGATTTAGAGTCTGCTACCTTAAATTGACTTTCAATGAAATTGGCAACACCTTCAAATTCAATTTTGTAATCTCTGGTAACACCTAAGGTTTTACTTTCTACAGAAAATTTTTCATTACCACCATACAAAATCACTTGTTTCGCTTCTTCGGGAATATCTTTATACGTATCTGTAAGTTCAAAATTGAAGCGTTGTGCGATTAAACTGAACTGCTTAAAAATCCAACTGTTTTTTTCTGGTCCATGAGGCGCTAAAGCCCCATTTTTTATTGAAAGTGAATCATCCGGAATAATTTTCTTTTCATTTACCTCATACAATTCACCAATACCATTACATTTTGGACAAGCTCCTTTTGGTGAGTTAAAGGAAAAATTATTGGGTTCTGGATTAGGATATGAAATACCTGAAGATGGACACATGAGACTTCTACTAAAGAATCGAGTTTCATTAGTATCTTGCTCTATAACCATCAAGACATCATTACCATGATACATTGCTGTGTTTATGGTTTCTGTAAGGCGCTTATCATTGTCTATTTCTGCATCTATCTTTAGACGGTCAATAACAATTTCGATATCATGTGTCTTGTACCTGTCAAGCTTCATGCCTTTAACAAGATCTTTTATTTCTCCATCTGTTCTAACCTTTACAAAACCTTGTTTTGCTATTTGCTCAAATAATTCTCTGTAATGTCCTTTTCGAGATCTGACCACCGGAGCTAAAACATTAATGCGTTTACCTTTAAATGATTCTATAATGAGGGATTTAATTTGGTCGTCATTGTAGCTTACCATTTTTTCACCAGTATTATAGCTGTAAGCATCACTAGCACGAGCAAATAATAGACGAAGAAAATCATAAATTTCTGTTATGGTCCGGAGAAAGCCCATCAATTTTATCTACATCTGGACGTTCCAAACCACCCAAAAACTGTCTTGCATAAGCAGAAAATGTTTCAATATAGCGACGTTGTCCTTCGGCATATATAGTATCAAAAGCTAATGAAGATTTACCACTACCTGATAAACCTGTAATGACTACAAGTTTTTCTCTTGGTATGGTAACATCTATATTTTTCAGGTTGTGGACACGAGCACCTTTAACCTCAATATGTTCTTCGAAATCTGTCATAGAATGGCAAAGTTGCAAAGGTACGTTTTTTGCTTATAAAAAGGAAGTGTATATTTGATGGTATTAGTTAAATTTGTTAACGATATTTGATTATTATTTTAAATGAAATTGATATGAAATTGTTAGGTATAAGTTCTAGAATTAACCATCCAGAATATGGCAAAGGTGTTGTAACCAACGTAACTTCAAAACACTATTGGGTTACTTTTATTGATAAAGGATTAGAAACTATTGACATTGATAGTGAATTTGAAGTTATTGAAGCCGCCGATGGTGATGTTGATGCTGTTAGTTTTTTTGATATAGAAACAAGTTTGGTAGAAATTTTAAAACGTTGGAGTGACGTAAGTGAAATTATTCCAATAGCAGACAAATGGAAAGGCGGTCAACTAATCTTGGAGCCTCAAGACACAAGTCTGCAAGGCAAGGAAATTCCTATTGAAACATTTTTTCATAAAATAGTTATGGTACGTGATAGATTACGTGTTATGGAACAGAAGATAAACTCTAGTAATCTTGACGATCA